>JBAVHJ010000397.1:0-10832 GCA_049685715.1 Terriglobia bacterium
GATTATACGCCTCCAGCTTGACTTCAAAAAGGAATTTTTTCCCTGATTTCACCCCTCTCTGTTATCTTCCCAGCCGTTCAAAACCCACTAGCGTTTGCTTATTCCTGTAATTTCACCAAATTAGGAAAACCCAAAAGTTTGGCCACTTCGTTGCTATGTTACAAAACGGAACAGTTGAACATTTTCCAAGCTCTACACTTACGAATCATTAGAAGGGACGCAAAGGATTATCTTTCAGGACTGATCATGGCAGAGTTCCCAAGAGTCAGTCGGAGCCCTTCTGGAGTTTTGAATCCCCGCTCTGGCGGAGAGGGACACTTGGATTTAAAGGCGGTCGTAGGGGAGCAAGAGAAGCCCGGCGGACAAGGGCATCTGATCGTGACGAAACCGGCGGGAAACAGAGCAGACAATACCAGCCTTGGGTCGGAAGTCAGGTAGGGTAGGGCTGAGCTAATAGATTTGGCTTTAGATTCATGAGTTTCTGTCCGCGAGCCTTTCCTCCTTGAATTTTTCTCGCGTGGCAGAAAGATGGCGGCAGGTGGCGCTACCCCCGCCTGCCGCCCTTTGATAAACGATCAGTGGTGCTCCGTCCTTCAGTTCTTGAGGAAATGAAGCGGGGCGAGACAAGGGATAAACCCAGACAAGAGTAGGCGGGGACGAGGCACTAGGCTCAAGGAATAACGATCTTCCTACTCTCTGGAGACGGATCTGCTCGTGAGCGATTTCCCCGAAGAAATCGTCTCGCGAAGCAGTAAGGACGGCGGCAGGTGGTGCTACCCCCATCTGCCGCCATCGCTTTTTAAGACATCGAAGCAGGCCTGAGCCGAAACCGTCAAGACAAGAGAAGATTGTCTTGGAAGGAAAAAAGAACGGGATGGGGTGAGGCCCTTCTCAGATCCTCACAAGAGTAGAGCCCCTCATTAGTTTTTGTGGTACGGGTCCTTCGGTGTGCAACTACCCTTTTGAATTATTCTCGCGTGGCGTGAAGATGGCGGCAGGTGGAGCTACCCCCAAAAGCCGCAAGGTAGCAAGGATCCAATCATAGGAGATAACACGGCCCCTCCTGATTATTTCCTCTCCTCAAAATTCGAATGGCAGCGGAACCTCACTCGGTTATTGGAGTGTGGGAGTTTGCTGTCGCTTCCACAGGGTGAGTCTCTTTTTCGCGCGCATTGGCTCGGCGCAGCAGGCTGCGTCAAACCAAAGCGCAAGCGAGCGCGCGACGCCAAATTAGGACACCGAATCATAGAATGTGGTGTAATTAGGCCGCCTCTTCCGTAGTCTTGTGTTCTTTTGTCTTTATAGGATTCGGCACGAGCAGCATGTCCTTGGTGTAAATCAGGTCCTTGGTATCGTAGATGGCAAATTCAAACTTGTGCCCGTGGGTAACAGCGTCTGTGGGACACGCTTCCACGCAAAAACCGCAGAATATACATCGCCCGTAATCAATGTTGTACACCTTGGCGTAACGTTCGGCTTGGCTAAATCTCTCCATTTCTGTATTCTCAGCGGCCTCGATGTAAATGGCATTGGCAGGACATGCGGCAGAGCACAAGAAACACGCCACACACTTTTCCAATCCATTCTCATCTCGCTGGAGTTCGTGGATCCCGCGATATCGCTCTTCAAACTGGGGCTTTACATCGGGATAGTTCTCTGTGATGGCAGGCCGGAACACGTGTTTGAGCGTTATCCCGTAACCCTTGACCAGGGCAACTGACGCCTCAACGACCTCTCTCAGTATATTCATCCGGCTCCTGAACCTACCTTCCCCGGGCTTCTTGTTTTCCATCCCGGAATTCCTGAAATACAAAAAAGTAAAGCTAGCGCACACCTGACTAATTGTCAACGAATTCGGATTGATCCCATCGCCTTGACTTTCGCTTGGAAGGTTTGCTATAAGTGAAAGCGTCAGTCGGAAGCTTCAAGACGCTAACCGTCGGTTCCCTCAGATTGTCTTTGACCAAAGGTCGGGCGACCGTGGTCACTCCTTTGTCAATGAGAAAGCCTGCTCCTCATGTCACCGAGAGGGCCAGCCAGACGCACCAACAACCGATTCATCTCCCTAGAGGTCAAGCATGGCTAAAGTGATTAGACAGCGGAGTGCAAAGAAGAAGGTGTCAAAGAGTTCCACACCCGCGAAGCACAAAAAATCGGCTGGCCGGGCGACTCTTAAGTATCCCCCTCGAAGGGCGCAGGGCCGGACGCCAGTGTCAAAGACTCGCTTGGCAGAGAAGCGTCCCGTGAAAAGGTTGATGGTTGCAGAGCGGGACCCACAGGCTGTAAAACTTTACGAAACGGCCCTGAAGAGCTTTAACTTACACGAATTTGCCCGCGCGCGGGAGGCCTTTCAAAGGGTGATCGATCAATCTCCAAAGGAACCTGACATTGTTGAACGGGCGCGCGTTCATTTGGCCATTTGCCAGCTACGACTCGCCAAGGGAGGCAGCGGGGCCAAGACCGCCGAGGATTTCTATAACATGGCCATCGCACACTTAAACCGACGAGATTTTGAGGAGGCCCAGTCCAGCCTTGAAAAAGCGCTCTCCCTCGATCCGAGGGGGGACCACATCATTTATGGAATGGCCGCGTTGGATTCCCTGCGTGGCCGTGCGGAGCAGGCCTTGAAGCATCTCCAACGCGCGATCCAGCTGAATCCCTTGAACCGGACCGCCGCGATGAACGATCCCGATTTTGAACCCATGGCGAAATCGGCAGAATTTCAAACCCTCGTCCGGGGAACGTCCGCTGAACATTAAGGGGACGAGTGGTTTTGTGAAGCGTCCCTCCACATTTTGAGATTGGCGAAGAGCCGAATTTCTGCGAGCATACGTCCATGCCAGATTCAGTCATTGCCATCGTCATGGCCGCAGGCAAGAGCACGCGCTTTAAATCTCAACGCTCCAAGCTGGCGACCTCGGTGAACGGGAAGAGCATCATTGCCCGGGTCATCGATGCGGTTGCCGGGCTCGCTCCCCAAACCATCTATGTCGTAGTGGGGCATCGGGCCGCCGATATCGAGGCCGCTCTCCGCGATCGTTCAGTCAAGTTCATCACTCAAGAACCTCAGCTGGGAACCGGCCATTGCGTGCAAATGGCGGTCGAGCACATCCGGAAAGAGCCGGGGACTGTCCTGGTTCTCAACGGGGATGTTCCCCTCATCGGGCCCGAGCTGCTGAGGCAGGTCCTGGAATCGCACCACTCCGGGCGTGCCGCGGCTACGGTGGTCTCAACTCGGCTCGAGGATCCGTCCGGGTATGGCCGGATCGTACGGAACCGTTCCGGAAAGATCTCCCGGATCATCGAGCATCGTGACGCCACTCCGGCCGAGCGCCGGCTCCGCGACATCAATGTCGGCCTGTATGTGTTTTCGCAGGAGCTTCTCAAGGAGTTTATTTCCAAGCTCAGTAATCAGAATGCCCAGCGGGAGTACTACCTGACCGATCTGATCGGGCTGTTGATCGCCGCGAAGAAAAAGGTCAATCTCTTCCAAGCCGCGGACCCCATGGAGGTATTGGGAGTGAACGACCGACGTGAGCTGGCGGAGGTCGACCGGATTCTTCGACTCCGGACTCTGCAACGGTTGATGCGGGAGGGCGTGACGATAATCGATCCCGCGACGACCACGGTCGAAGAGGAGGTGACGATTGGACAGGACACGGTGCTTTTTCCGGGCGTCCGGATTGAAGGCGTTTCCTCGATTGGCGAGCGTTGCATCATTCGCTCCCACAGCCGAATTTCGAATTCAATCCTTAAAGATGACGTCACGGTCAACGATCTCAGCATCATCAATGAAAGCCAGGTCGAGTCGAAGGCCTCCATCGGTCCGTTTGCCCACCTGCGGTTGAATGCCGTGGTCGAATCGAATGCTCGCGTCGGAAATTTTGTCGAGCTCAAGAAGGCCCGACTCGGCCAAAATTCCAAGGCCTCTCACTTAACGTATCTTGGTGACACGGTGGTGGGTCAGAACGCCAATATCGGGGCAGGAACTATCACGTGCAATTACGATGGGGTCAATAAGAACAAGACGGTGATCGAAGATGAATGCTTCATTGGCAGCGGGGTCGAACTGGTGGCTCCCGTGGTGGTCCACAGAGGGGCCTATGTCGCTGCGGGTTCGGTCATCACCCATGATGTCCCATCCGATGCGCTGGCGATCGCGCGGGGCCGCCAGGAAAACAAACAGGATTGGAAGCAGAAACAAGCAGAAAGAAAATCAAAATCCACCAAGGCATAGGCCGGAGTAGAAGGAGTAGGTCATGTGTGGCATTGTCGGGTACCTGGGCAAGAAACGAGTGGTCCCTGTCATCCTCGACGGATTGAAGCGGCTGGAGTATCGGGGCTATGATTCTGCAGGAATCGCGGTGGTTAACGAGGGACATCTGGAGATCCGACGCACCAGCGGAAAGCTGCGCAATTTAGAGGAAGCCATCCGCCTTAAGCCGCTCGATGGAACTTATGGAATCGGGCATACCCGCTGGGCAACCCATGGCCGGCCGACCGAAGAAAATGCACACCCCCACCGCGATTGCCAGGGGAACATTGTTGTGGTCCACAATGGCATCGTCGAGAATTACCTTTCCATCAAGAAGGCCCTGATCGCCGAAGGACATCAATTCGTCACGGAGACCGACACTGAGGTCATTGCCCACCTGATCGAAAAATATTCCAACGGGAACCTGGAAGCCGCCGTTCTGAAGACAGTTCAACAGATCAAGGGCCTGTTCGCCCTCGCCGTTCTTTCCACCAAAGACCCCAACAAGATTGTGGCTGCCCGCAGTGGCCCGCCGGCCATCATTGGCCTGGGGAACGACGAGTTTTTTGTTGCGTCCGACGTCCCCGCCGTCCTGCCTCACACCCGGGATATCATCTTTCTTGCTGACGGGGACATCGCTGTCGTGACGGAAAACGGGGTTTCCTTCATGGACTTCTCGGGAGCCCCCGTGACCCACCCCATTCAGCATATTACCTGGGACCCGATCATGGCGGAGAAGGGCGGCTTCAAACATTTCATGTTGAAAGAAATCTATGAGCAACCGCGCGCCGTCCGTGACACGATGCTAGGTCGGATCTCCCTGGAGACCGGAAAAATATTTCTGGATCAGATGATGATCGACGAAGAGGAGTTCCGGCGATTCACCAACATGCGGCTCGTGGCCTGTGGTACCTCCTGGCATGCTGCCCTGGCGGGAAAGTTCATGCTCGAACGATTGGCACGGATCCCGGTGGAAGTGGACTACGGCTCGGAGTTTCGCTACCGCAATCCCATCATCACCCCGAGCACGCTGACCATGGTGATCACTCAATCCGGCGAGACGGCGGATACCATCGCGGCCCAGCGAGAGGCACGCCAGCGGGGCTCCAAGAGCCTGGCCATTTGCAATGTCGTGGGGAGCATGGTGGCCCGGGATTCCGATGGAACCATTTACACCCATGCGGGCCCGGAGATTGGCGTGGCCTCAACCAAGGCCTTCACCGCACAGTTGACCGCCCTGTACCTGTTCGCCATCTGCCTGGCGCAGATCCGGGAGCAGATCGGGGAGGAGGTTTCCAAACGATTGGTTCAGGAGTTGACTGAGATTCCGAGCAAGATCGAGAAGATCCTCCAGCAGGACGAAACGATCGAGGAGCTTTCCAAACATTTCTTTCGCTGTACCGACTTCTTGTTTCTCGGACGCGGGATCCATTATCCGATCGCCCTCGAGGGGGCGCTCAAGCTCAAGGAAATCTCATACATCCATGCGGAGGGATATCCTGCGGGTGAGATGAAACACGGGCCCAATGCCCTCATTGACGAAAACCTCCCCGTAGTGATTCTGGCTTCGACCGATCCGGCCGATGCCGAATCAGTGATCCTTCGTGAAAAGACGATGAGCAACGTGAAGGAAGTAAAAGCCCGGGACGGCATTGTCATCGCGCTGGGAAGTGAAGGTGACTCCGAACTCGCCGAGGCGGCGGACCACTTCCTGGAAATCCCGAATACCAATGCGATGTTGAGTTCGATTCTTGAAGTGATCCCCTTGCAATTGCTCGCCTATCACATCGCTATCCGTCGGGGTTGTGATGTTGACCAGCCGCGTAACCTGGCCAAAAGCGTCACCGTCGAGTAAGGCACTGCTGTGCGATAGGGACTGACACCTTCTCGCTCAAAATTTATTTGAACTTTTCGCAAATACAGGTGTCTGTCTCTAAGTGACAGGCAACAGAAGGGACAGACACCTGCTTTGGTGCCCTTCCTGTGAAGTTTCTTGAGACAAGGTGTCAGTCCCTAATTTTTCCTAAGTGACCGACAGGCAACAGAAGGGACAGACACCTGTCTTGGTGCCATTCCTGTGAAGTTTTTTGAGACAAGGTGTCAGTCCCGAATGGCGCTAAGTTAAGAGAATGGGAAAACGGATCTAACCTTTTCCCAGAAAAGACGCTTATGACCATCCCACTCAGCGCGCAGGGTGGCGCTGGAGGAGGTGTCTTTGGTTCTATTTTGGCGGGATCGACCCCAGATCCTCATGGGGAAGGAACCCCTTCAGGGTTCCTTCTTCTCTTGGGGGGACCCCCACCCAGGGTAGGCTGCAAGGCGGCCAACCCTGGGCTATTGAAGATTTCCCCTTCGGGGAAGCGGATCAATCTCCATCTCAATTTCTTAACTAAGCGCCATTCGTGTCAGTCCCTAATCTTTTTCTTTTTATGAACTGGGCGGCGCAGGAGCCATCCCCATTAATAGAACCAGCCGATAGGGACCGGCGTTTGTTACACTATGACTGAGCCCTGCCGGGGCCCAAACCGTCATTCCCATTCTCCCTTTCTGAGTCTCTTTTCCCACGATAAACTCACCTTCGCCTTCGATCACGAAGTAAAACTTATCCTGCTCCGCATGTTGGTGGGTGGAATGCGACTGGCCCGGCTCCAAACAGTTTATGCCGAGCAGCAACCTTGAAGTCCGAAACAGAGTTGTCTTGGAGGGTTTCTCCTGGGAAAAGCCGATGTGAGCCCTGTAGTCTTGAAAATAATCCATCATTGACCTCCTACGGCCGGACCAGCAGAACCGTGCCGGTTTGATGATCCCCTCTCTAGGAATAAGAGAGGAAGTAATTCTTAGAGGGATTTGTGAAAATTGTGCGCGCCCGAAAAGGTGATCCGCTCATCCTCGAGGGACCGCCCTCCTGGCCTGACTGAATGCCTCGATCTCGTAATCTTATGACTGAACTCGTTGGCGCAACCGCGGAACAAAGGGGTGAGCGGTAATCTGTCTTCGGAATTGCGAGTCCCATCTCCCGGGAATGGCCGTTCCACACGATGGGCAGGAACCATTTGCCGTGAGGTGATAGCCCGTGATCACGTAGCCGAATCGCTCGATAAGGAGAGATCGGCAGTGGGGACAGTAAGTGTTCTCAAGGTTGTCGACATATCCCGGCAAGTTTCCAGCGTAGATATATCGTATCCCTGCTTCCCCCCCAATCCGGGAAGCCCGCAGCAGATCCTCCGGGGTTGTGTTCTCAGGATCTGTCATCTTGTAATCCTTGTGAAAGGCGGTCACGTGCCAGGGGATGTCCGGCGAGACGCTACACAGAAACCCGGTCAGCCGCTTCAATTCGTCTTCAGAATCATTGAAACCCGGGATCAGAAGCGTGAGAACCTCAAGCCAAAATCCCAACTGAAAAAGCCGCTGGATAGTATCCAGTATCGGCTGCAGGCGTCCTCCAAGTTGACGATAGTGCCTATCATCAAAGCTCTTGAGATCCACCTTGTAAAGATCAACCCAGGGCCGAAGGTATTCAAGCACCTCAGGTGTGCCATTTCCATTCGAAACATAACCGGTCATTAATCCCGCGCCCTTCGCCTCTTTGAAAACCGCCACCGCCCACTCACTCGTAATGAGCGGCTCGTTGTATGTGCTGACAATTACTTTGGCGCCCTGATGAAGAGCGTCGCTCACCAGTCCCCCGGGAGTGACTTTCTTCGGGGATGCGATGGCCGTCGGATCACGCAACACCTGGGACGTCACCCAGTTCTGGCAGTAGGCGCAATGCAGATCACAGCCCAGCATGCCAAAGCTGTACGCCAACGCCCCGGGATAGGCATGGAAAAAGGGCTTCTTTTCAATGGGGTCACATTGAACTCCGCCCACATATCCCCAGGGGACAAAGAGGGTCCCTCCCTGGTTAAACCGGACCTTGCAGACGCCGGGTTGGCCTTCGGGAATGCGGCAGCAATGTCCGCAGGCAAAACAACGCACCCAGTTCTGATCAAGCCTTTCGTACAGCTCGCCTTCGCGAACGTTTCGATTGACGAGGTCTTGTAACGTTGTCATTGCGTGGGTGTGCGCCCGCCCTGAGGCGAGCTTCCTCGATGAGATTCAAGATAATATTATACTACTTTGGGAGATGGAATGGCGCTCTCTGTGGGCTTTGGTCTGTATGGTCGATGGTTCGCCGCGCTTTTGGCGGATTTAGCAGGAAAAACTATCTACTTCGTCTGTTTCCACGGTTCGGTTCACTTGGGCGTTCGGTTCTTCAATCCAGTCATCATTGAGACTTTTTCCAAATGGCTATGAAAATACCGTTATTGGACAAATGCCCGACGGGACAAGAGAGTCATATCCATCAGGCTGCCTCAGCGCTCTCGGCGCCATGGTGGTTGTGTCATTGGTTTTCTACCATACCGAAAGATACCGCTCGCCCCGATCCGGGAGGATCGTGACCACATTCTGATTAGGTCCCAGGTCTCGGGCGACGCATTCCGCCGCCACCACGTTTGCCCCTGCGCTGATTCCGACAAATAACGCTTCCTCCCGGGCTAACCTTCTTGCCATTCGGATGGCTTCTTGCGTCGGGACTTTCATAATTCGATCAATTCTTTCCATCTTTATGAGCGGCGGGATAAAGCCATCCGCAATGCCCTGAATTCCATGGGTTCCTGCGGCTTGCCCTGACATCACTGCCGATTCCGCAGGCTCCACAGCCACGATTTGAACCCTGCGATTCCTTTTCCGTAACGCCTCCCCGACCCCCATAAGGGTTCCCCCCGTCCCCACGCCCATCACAAACGCATCGACATCGGATCCCAACTCGTCGAGGATTTCACGGCCGGTGGTGGCGATATGCGCCGCAGGATTGTCGGGATTCGAAAACTGACGCGGAAGGAAGATGGTAGGGTCTTTCCTGGCTCGATCCTCAGTTTCGGCCACTGCACGCTCGATGTCATTAACATCTTCGATCAGCTCGATCTCGGCCCCAAAAGCATCCAGCATCTTTCTCCGCTCGATGCTTGCCGTCCTGGGCATGATAATAACAACACGGTATCCCTTCTGCGCCCCGATCATGGAGAGCGCTATTCCGGTGTTTCCGCTAGTGACTTCCAGGATGGTCGAGCCCGGTTTCAGTTCCCCCCGTTCTTCGGCCCGCTCAATAATGTAACGAGCGATCCGGTCTTTCACACTGCCGCTTGGGTTCATGTATTCGGCTTTGGCATAGACGGTGGCGCCACCCGCAGCGACAACCTGCTTCAGCTTCAACAACGGGGTGTTTCCAATGCGGGACAGCAGGGTGGGACAAGGTACCAGAACAGCAGTCATATAAAGCCCCCTCAAAGCCTTTGCTTGTGACGGTATATCACAAAGCCACGTTACGGTCTAGGCGGTCTATATTGTCTATTTCGTCTATCCAAAAAAATTTAATAGACTGAATTGATCGGGCATGCAACCAAACAAGCCAAATGGATTGACTAGGCGACATGAAAATGTCCTAGCCCCGGTGAGCCTCCTTTTTGCCGCGGGAATTTGCATGAGGGATTCTGGCGGTCGAACCGCGAAGGAACGAATAAGATGCCCCCGTCGGCAATTCCGGGCAGGAAGGATGAATCTTGTGAGTTTCAAATAAAAGCTCCCGCCGTGAGAAAGGCTCACCGGGGTTATCAGAGCCTGTAGAATCCATTGACAGGTACCAACTCCCGAATATCACCCCGTTCGCGGATCGGCGAACCTAAGGTCCAGAACACCTCTATTCAATTCCCTCCACTTCTTCATCTGCTCGATGTGCTCTTCATCCTATCTACCCTGTCCATCCCTGCTATGCGTGATCGGAGAACCCATGATGGACCACATTTTCATTTCACTTGGCAGGAGGTGAGCATACCCTCAAGAAGGATGACCTCCACCATGATGAATCGTGTATTTGGAGATGGAAGGAATCTATCGACCAGCGATTCGGCGCTTTGATCTCTTCTATCATTCCCATCCCACCCTCATCCCACAAAGCACGCAGGACTTAGCTGGAACCATGTTCTGACTGTCCTCCCGCCTTGAACTATGACCGGATGGTGTCCCCACCTCACCCACTGTAGTCATTGCTGCTCTGATGGTAAGTGCCTGGGCATCGAACCACGGATTCGGCGATGAGGTCAATTTCGGTGGGTGGTGAAGGGAGTATTGAAGAGGATCGTTCGATTGTTGGAGAGGATCAAGCCTGAATTAGGATGTATTTTTTCGGGCGGGTTTCCGTCTTGCTCGAAGAGTTTCGAACCCCGTGCACTTAGTTCAGAAATTGTGCCGGTGGAAATTCCAGGTATTTGAGGCTGTGTCAAAACTCAACAGTGCGACATCTTGACACAGCCTCATTCTCTTCTACCTTCGTGCCGGCTCGCAGGTAGTTTCCCATGCAAGCCGCTTCATTATTGTATTGCGCTCAGCGGCACACTGCTTCCACTCTCGTCAAAGAAGTTGATGAACACATCGCCGGGACCCGTGGAGGTGCTGAGAACGATGGTCTGGGTTTTGTATCCGCCTCCATTGACGATCTGCGGCAGGATCTGGATTCCCTGGGGGGGATTGTTCAGAT
>JBAVHJ010000398.1:0-2810 GCA_049685715.1 Terriglobia bacterium
GAACTATCACCGGGTAGAATGTGCCACGGGGAAGTTTCAACGCACCTTTGAATTTTCCTCTGAGATTGATGAATCCCGGATCGACGCGCAACTGGCAGATGGTGTTCTCCGCGTCACGCTCCCAAAACAAACTTCCTCTTCTCGCCTGATTCACATTGAAAGAAGGGATTAAGGGTTGCCTGTCCCGGCAGGATTCTTCGCCGGCGAATACTTGGGGGCGTCTGAGAACAACCACCGCAGAAGGAAGTCACCGGGGCAACCCAACCTTTTCCTCTCGAAGGATCGTGCTCAGAAACGGGAGGGAGCGAACTTCGTATCCGAATCGACCCCGCACGGACTCGCCGCCCCTTCCCCTTCAGAAGACGGGTGGAAGCTAAAAATTTCATATGGCGCAAGAAGACTTTTACGAGCGATTGGGAGTAAAGCTAACGGCCACACCTGACGAGATCAAGAAAGCCTACCGACGACTCGCCCGCAAGCATCATCCTGACGTAAACCCCGGTAATAAGGCCGCTGAGGAAAAGTTCAAGAAGATTTCAGAAGCCTACGAGGTTCTGAGCGATCCCAAAAAGCGGGAAATGTATGATCAGTTCGGGACTGCGGACCCGCGATTTGCGGAGGGCTCATGGCAGCAGGCACGTCCGGGGGGAGGCGGGGTTGATTTCTCCAATTTTGATTTTTCGAATTTTGATTTTTCGCCGGGCGGTCAAGACCCCTTCAGGGCGGGGGCCGGTCGACCTTCAGGGTCGAACCTGAGAGACCTCTTTTCCCAACTTTTCAGAGAAGGAGCGGCAGGACGGGAGCCAGCGGCCTCTGAATCCCTGCGAGGAAGCGATGTTGAAACCCACCTCCATTTGGAATTCTGGGATTCGATTCGCGGCACTGAAATCCAGATGAATATTTCCCGCCGTGAACGATGTCCGACGTGTGGGGGCACAGGCAAAGGGCGGAGCAAGTCGACCGTCCCTTGCGGTGAATGCAAGGGCACCGGCACCGTCAACGTCATGCGCGGACGCACGAAAATTCCATCGACGTGTCCCCGCTGCGGAGGGACGGGCAAACTGTCCTCGGTTTGCGGAATGTGCCATGGATCGGGTCACGTTGAAGAATCCGTTCCCATCAAGGTCCGTATCCCTCCTGGCGTTCAAACAGGCACTCGATTGCGCGTGGCCGCCAAGGGGGAGCCCGGGATTGAAGGGGCTCCACCCGGGGATCTTTACCTGGTCATCACCGTTTCTGACCACCCGTTCTTCAAGCGGGACGGCAACAACATTCATTCTGTTCTCCCTATTACGGTGAGCGAGGCCGCGTTGGGAGCGCGAATCGAAGTCCCCACACTCGACGGTCGGGCCGTCCTCAAGATCCCCGCAGGCACCGAGAGCGGCCAGAAATTCCGCCTTCAAGGCAAGGGGGTCAAGTCTTCGAAGGGATCCACACGCGGGGATCAGGTGGTCGAGGTACAGGTGGTGACTCCCGTCGCGAGCGACGATCGGACCAAAGAGCTGTTGCGTGAGTTGGAACAACTTCATCCGGAAAATCCCCGCGCAAAACTATTCGATCTGAAATAGGGTCGCCCCGGCCGGATGAATTTGGACTTTCCCTTAGCCCTGTGCCGGACGAATCCTGATTTCCGAAATTCTTGTTAGCTTCCCAGGAAACCATAATAGTCTCGGTCTCAGATAAGGCTCGATCCTATCCCGCTTGTTCAAATTTCGGGATTCAGGTTAAACTGTGCGTTGATTTACTGAAGACACCCAGGTCAGTGTACTCAAGGTTTCGCTGGATCCGTCCCAAAGGAGTTTTGACTAACCTTCCTCGGAGGTGCCATGCAATATTCCATCGTGGGCGATGTCATGCAGGCGGTTAAACTTCATTTCGCTCCCGGGGACCGCGCCCAAGCGGAGCCCGGGGCCATGCTTTACATGAAGGGCGATGTCGATATGGACGTCTCCATGAAAGGGGGGCTGCTCTCGGGTCTGGCTCGCAAGTTCCTAATGGGCGAGAAACTGTTTATGGCTACCTTTGAGTGCCGGGGCCGGGGGGCAGAAGTGGGTTTCGCCGTTCCTTACCCGGGAAGAGTCCAGGCCGTCAATTTGAATAACAGCTCCATCATCGCCCAAAAGCGAAGCTATTTGTGCGCCTTTGGAGACATCAACCTGAGTGTTGCCTTCACCAAACGCCTGGGGGCGGGATTTTTCGGGGGGGAAGGATTTATCCTGGAACAGATTGCGGGGACTGGAGTTGCCTTTATTCATGCGGGAGGAAATTTTGTGGAATTCGATCTGGCTCCCGGCGAGCAGTTGCGCGTGGATACCGGCTGCCTGGTGGCCATGGACCCGACGATCGATTATGATATCCAGTTCATCGGCGGTTTTACACGGTCGCTGTTCGGTGGCGAAGGTCTTTTCTATGCGCTGCTCACCGGCCCCGGTCACGTCCTCCTTCAAACGCTGCCCTTCTCGCGCATGGCCGAAGAGGTTCTGAGTGCCGCGCATGGACGGGTGGATGAGCAGAAAGGGATCGCCGGGATCGGGGGGAGTATCCTCGGAGATATTCTCAGCGGAGACAGTTAAGAGCAAATTCCAATCCGCCGCGGCGGACAAAGTCCAAATTCCAAATAGAACTCAAATTCCAATAGTAAAATTCCAAGAAATGATGTCAGACTGTTTCGGGTGGGTTTTTAGGTTGTATGGGTTTTTGTTGGCTTCCGTTTGATTCATTGGAGTTTGGGTTTTGTTTGGAATTTGGGTTTTGAATTTTATCTGGATTTTGGATTTTGTGATTTGAATTTTTGCTTCGCTCATGATCCT
>JBAVHJ010000399.1:0-4356 GCA_049685715.1 Terriglobia bacterium
CTCTTTTGGCCGTGCTCGTTGTGGCCATTTTGACCCTTGCTCTTTTCAAGCTCAACCTGTTCAACCGCTCCCGTGTGGATTTAGCCAAGGGGCCCAAAGAGAATGTCGTTTTGCCCGCTGCGCCGAACAGGACCCCTGCTCCTCGAATATCCGATGCGCGCGGCGTTCAAGGGACACAACACGCTAAGCTGACCCTGAATTCGGCGACCCGTCCCCGATCGAGTCATCAAATCAAGCCCGTTACTTCCGCGGGAGAATTGACGCAGGCACCCCCTTTACCAGTCCTGCCCTCGAACTTTGAAATATCTCAGATCACCCCCATGCAAATCGAGCCTCTCAAAATCGAGTTTCCGAAAAAAGCGGATCCATTGGTCGTCAAGTGGGTGACCAAGGATCCGGACATCGAAATCATCTGGTTAGTTGACAAGAAGGGAGAATGAAATGAAAGCGTTCGCGCACCATTCCATCTGTTTGGCGCTGCTGGTGCTAGTGGGGCTATTGATTCTCAATCAGCCTGGCGCGGCACAATCGGATAAAGAAAAGGAAACAACAGCCAAAGCGCAATCTGAAAAGTCCCAACAGGTCGTTCAAAAGAAGGATTGGGTGACAAAGATTTTCACGGTCAAGTACGCGGATGTGGTTGAACTGTCTCAACCGCTGAGGGTCTTTAGTGCCCAATTCATTCCAAACCGAGATTTGAAAGTGCTGGGTGTTTCCTGCGCGCCTGACACCATGCCTGCAATTGAGGATGCCATCAAGCGGCTTGACGTGCCGCCTGCAAGCTCAAAGAACATCGAACTGACCGTCTACCTCTTGAACGCGTCTGAACAAGCCGTTTCATCTCAGGGAGTGCCCCCTGATCTCCAAGGCGTCGTCGATCAATTGAAAGGAATCTTCCCATACAAAGGGTTCCGGCTTTCGGAATCGATGGTGATCCGCGTGCGGGATGGACAGGGTGGGAGCGTGAGCGGAATCGCTCCCGCAACCTCGGAAGGGTATAAGATTTTTTATAACTTTGAATTTCGCACAGCCAATATTACGGAGGGTGCTGATGGGCGAACCATTAGATTAAACCACCTGAAATTGGGTGCAAAGGTACCCCTCCTTCTTCCTGGACCTGCCGAAAAGTCCTCAAACGTCCAATACCAGAACACCGGCATCGAGACTGATGTAGATGTACGGGACGGCAAGAAAGTCGTCGTGGGAAAGGCCAATACGGATGGATCGAGCGGCGCCATGGTCCTCGTCGTGACCGCCAAGATCGTGGACTGATGAATCTTCTTTCGGGGGGGTGAGGGTCGGCCCTTTGCAGCCGGGTCGACCCTGCCGAACTTTTCTGATTCCTGTCAGCCCGCAGGTTCAGCCTTAGTCCACAAGCAACCGCCACGAAGTGCGAGGAGATCCCCAATCTCACCTTATTTCGTCAAAATAAACAGAATGACTGCTCGCCCAACCGCGTCAATAGGCGAGGAATGCAGTTGCAGAATGCACGCAAGTGTTCCAAAATGCATGGCATCTGACTTTATTACTCCACAGCGACAATCACTCGCCCCGGAGAGGGACTGCGATGCCAAAAGCTGCTGCCATCATTCTTCGAATCATTCTTCTGTTCGCCATTGCCTTTGGTTTCTGCCCTTTTCTTCTGGCGCAGGTCAACGCTCCTTCTGCACCCTCCATTTCGCAACAGGTCCGTCACTACCGAATCCAACACGATGTGACCATCGTTAAAGAATTCAACGAACTCCTCTCCATTCCCAATGTCGCAACCGATCTGACCAATATCAAACGAAATGCAGACTTGCTCAAGGATATGCTCGGCCGCCGTGGAATTCGCACCCAACTGCTTCAAGTCGAGAATGCCCCTCCGGCCGTATTTGGAGAGCTGCGTTCTCCCGGAGCGATCCGGACAGTGGCGTTTTATGCGCACTACGATGGTCAACCGGTGGACCCTACATTATGGAAGAGCGACCCCTGGAAGGCGGTGCTGCGCGATCGACCGGTTGAGGACGGGGGCAGTGAAATCTCAGTCAATTCGCTGAGTTCACCGCTCGAGGGTGAGTGGCGACTCTATGCGCGTTCAGCCAGCGATGATAAGGCGCCGATCATGGCCTTGTTGGCTGGACTTGATGCCCTTCATGCTGACAACATACCACTTTCAGTCAATCTCAAGGTGTTTCTGGAAGGTGAAGAAGAGGCCGGTTCGCCTCACCTGGGAGCCCTTTTTGAACAATACAAGGACCTCTTGAAAGCGGACGCTTGGCTTCTCTGCGACGGTCCAGTTCATCAAACCCGCCGCATGCAACTCTACTTTGGAGCGCGCGGTATCACTGAATTGGAGATGACGGTCTATGGCCCCAACCGGGCTTTGCATAGCGGGCACTATGGCAACTGGGCCCCCAATCCCATCTCACTCCTGACCGATCTATTAGGCAGCCTGCGCGACAGCGAGGGCAAGATTCGCATCCCTTACTTTCTGGA
This sequence comes from Terriglobia bacterium, assembly GCA_049685715.1. Taxonomy (GTDB): domain Bacteria; phylum Acidobacteriota; class Terriglobia; order JAIQFV01; family JAIQFV01; genus JAIQFV01. The sequence goes on from JBAVHJ010000399.1 coordinate 2,479, forward strand.
TGACGTCAGGCCCCTCACCGATTCCGAGCACCACGCCCTGCTACAGATTCCCGCAGTCGACGCACAGCTGCGCTATGATTTTGGACTCGCCCGAAATGAGGGCGGGCAAGATTCGCTGGCCGAAGCAATCCTTCGTCCGGCCATTAACTTTCGGGGCATCCAGGCGGGCCACGTTGGCGAAAAGACAACAAACTCCATCCCCAGCGAGGCCATTGCCTCCATCGATTTCCGCCTGGTGCCGGATCAGACCCCCGACAAGGTGCGGTCACAGGTCGAAGAACACCTGCGCCGGCAGGGATTCCTTATCGTTTACGAACCTCCGACGATGGACGTGCGTCGAGCTCATCCCAAGATCATCAAGCTTGCCTGGGGTCCGGGTTATCCATCGGCGCGCACATCCATGGATTTGCCCCTTTCCAAGGCGTTAACAAGGGTGATCGAGGAATCTATCGGTGGGTCAGTGATTCGAATGCCTTCGCTGGGCGGAAGCGTTCCGATGTACTTGTTTGTCGAACAGCTCAAAAGCCCCGTGATCGGTTTCCCCATCGTCAATCATGACAACAATCAACACGCCTCAAACGAGAATCTCCGCTTGCAAAATTTATGGGATGGGATCGAAATGTTTGCCTCGGTTCTAGCCCGACTGGGAGAAGTTTGGCCCTGAGTCTTCTTGAACACTCTCTGTGCGAATCGGTGCAGCGTGACGCTCACAATCTCATGCCATCCCCAATCAAATTCGGATTGCGGATTTCGGATTGCGGATTGCGGAATAGAAACGAAGGTTCGGCTGTTCATCCGGTCTGTTGAGCGCCGACAAATGGAATCGAAACGCTCAATTAACCAATCCCGATCGGTAGACCGATAGGACAGCGAACTCGATCTGAATAAACATATCGATGGCAAACATACCTCGATCATCGCCCGAGAGAAAGACTCTCCTTATCCCCACTTCGTCAGGACTCTATTGCGAGCTCGGTGATTTTTATATCGATCCTCGTCGGGCAGTCGCCAAAGCCCTCATCACCCATGCGCACAGCGACCATGCACGACCGGGCAGTCAGGCATACCTCTGCGCGCTCCCCGGAGTCTCCATTCTGCGGCACCGCCTGGGCGCCCGCGCTCGCATTTCCGGGATTCAATATGGGGAAGAGAGATCGATCGGCGACGTCAGGGTCTCCTTTCACCCGGCGGGCCACATCCTGGGGTCGGCACAAATCCGTATTGAGACGGGCGGCGAGGTGTGGGTTTTCTCCGGTGACTACAAACGGGCCGATGACCCAACGTGCGACCCGTTCGAGACTGTCCGCTGCAACACCTTTATCACTGAATCCACCTTCGGCTTGCCAATCTATCGATGGGACTCCGGAGCCCGTATCGCTCAGGAGATCCTGGATTGGTGGAATTCGTGCCGTGAAGCAGGCCGTGCGGCTATTCTGTATTCCTATTCACTGGGCAAAGCAGAGCGCATCCTCGCCGAATTGGCGCAAATCACCGATCAAAGTGTTTTTGTCCATGAGACGATTCAGCCTGTTGTGGCCTGCTACCGCGAGGAACGCATTCGCATGCTCCCGACCGTTCCTATTCCAAACGAACCTGCCAACCTTTCTCTTTCCGGTCAGCTGATTCTGGTACCTCCAAACGCGGATTCCTCATCATGGATAAATCACATCGGAACCTATGAAACCGCGTTTGCCTCTGGCTGGATGGTAACTCGCTCGAGCCGGAGACTGAACCGGTTCGACCGCGGGTTTGTCCTTTCAGATCATGCTGATTGGCCGGCCTTGATTCAAACGGTGAAGGAATCAGAAGCCGACCGAGTCCTTGTGACGCATGGTCATACAGAATCGGTGGTGCGGTATTTACGGGAAAGCGGGTTCG
>JBAVHJ010000400.1:0-7749 GCA_049685715.1 Terriglobia bacterium
GAGGAGGGCGGCCTGGTTCTCCACTTCCAGACGGAAGAGTTCCATCATGGAGAGTTGACTCAGATCGTTGGGATTCTGCCGCTTCATACCCAGCCCTTGTCCACCGCATGAAATAACAGCCCATCATCCAGACACCCGACTGACTTGCCATTCGACGATAGAACCCCGAGCAGATAGTGAGCCGAGGTTCCAGGGAAGGTGGCGGGAAGGGGATTCATTTCCTCCGGCTTATAGGTGGACACGCCCTGGATTTCGTCGACTGCAAATGCGAAAGCTCCGTCACCGCGATTCACGACCAGCAGACGACGATGCACGCCGACCGTATAAGGCGGTCCCTCGTTCGCCTCTCTTTCAATCCCCAACAGTTTTTCCAGAGAGGCGCATAACAACAGCTCACCCCGAATGCAGACCAGACCTCTCAAGAGCCCTCCACGGTGGTGGGGCAGCGAGTGCAAAGTGGTTTGTTCCGCGACCTCCTGGAAGGCGCGGGTTGGAAGCGCGAACCATTCCTTCGCGATCCGGAAAATCAGGACCGACTTCGTGCCGGGTTCGACCGCCATCCGATCGGCGGCAATCCGTTTTGTGCACTGCAACAAGTCCGGCGATGACAGCTCGCGGTCGAGGAGGCGAGCAGCTGCCGTGGTGAACACCGAGCACTCCCGGCAATGGACGATGTTCTTCAACTCAGGGCATGAACCGTCTCCCCTCACGCCTATCTTGTTCCAGCAGTCCTCCAGCCTTCGGGGCGGTGAACCTGAATGGTGAGAGGGAGCGCCATTGGCATCATGAGTCCTCATGGATTTCATTTTCCCCTTGTTCATTGAGGCGCCCCCGGGGCTCCTGGTGAGACCCGTGGGCAAGGTGTCATCCCTTATGGTTTGTGGCGCTCCTCGACGCGCCGCGCCCGCGCGCGCAGCCGTTGCGCGCTGAGATGATCTCCCCTTTTTTCCGATAACAGTGCAAAGTGAATCAGGACCTCCAAGTAATCGGGCTCGAGGTAAAGCGCCTTGCGGTAACAGTCGCCAGCCTGCATTGAATCACCCAACCCATCCAACGCTAAACCGAGGAGAAAATAAGCCGGGGCTGAAGGCCCCTGTTCCTTCAAATACGATTGACAGAGCTCTGAGGCTTCCACTAAACGCCCCGCGTCGGCCAGGCGGCGGGCGAGTTCCAGATTACTCAGCCGTGTGCCGGGGGCGGTCGGCGCTGGAAGAGGGTCCTTTTTCGATGTTGCAGGAAAGCGCGTTTTGGTCTTGATGACAGAAGACGGTTTGTGGCTGCGAGACGCGAGGTTCTTGATGTCTCCCTTCTTTCGCGGAGGAGAGGCCGGCAAGGATTCCGGGGGCATCGTGCTGCATTTCCGGAAGCCGAATACGACCGGGTGACCAAGGGATTTAAAATTACTGCTTATCGTCACAAACGTGTCCGCCGGGCCAAGAAACAGCACGCCATCAGGCACTACGAGGCGATCCAGCGAATTCAGCACTTGTTCGCGGGCAGTGCGCTCCAGGTAAATGATGACGTTCCTGCAGAAAACAATGTCATACGCCTCTGTCCCCCCAAGGAAGTCCTCTGCCAGGAAATTGTGTTGTTGGAATCGAACAAGCTCCCGGACGGATTCGACTAATTGGTATCCCTCCCTGGTGGGCCTGAAGTAGCGTTCTCGGAAGCTTAGGTCTCCTTCCCGAAAGGATTTTTCATAGAACACGGCGGACTTGGCTGCGGCAAGAGCCTGCGAGCTGATATCGAGCGCATTGACTTGAAATCGCTCGGGGGGCAGACCTGCTTCGAGCAATGCGATGACAATCGAATAAGGCTCTTCGCCCGTGGAGCAACCGATGCACAGGAGCCGCAGGAGACCATATGAATGTGTTGGCAGCCACTCCTTGACCACGAGGGATGCCAGGGCGACAAACGCTTCCCGGTGCCGGAAGAACCAGGTCTCCGGCACCACAACGACTTCGACCAATTCCTGCAATTCAGCCTCGGAACTGCGCACCTTTTCGCAATATTGGCCCATTTGTCTGAACCCATGTTTCGCCATTCGGTGCCGCACGGCCTGCTCAATGGCCGGCCGGCCGATGGTATTGGCATCCAGGCCGATCGCGGAACGAAGCAGATTCTCGATCTCAGCGTGCCACATCAGAGCAGCTCCAAAGGTTGTTGAAACAACTCGTTCAAAACGGCGGCCGGAAGCAAACGCTTGACCTCCACCCGTTGGACAATCCCTCTTTCATCCATGGTCACAGGGCCGAGATACGGCGCGGAAGCCACGGAAACCCCGGAATCGATGAAGTCCTCTTCCGACCGCCGGATCATCCCGGTGGCTCTCTCTGCCAGCAGGCCGAGCAGATGTCGCTCCCGGGCTTCGCCGGTATGTTCGACGATGATGATACGGGTGCTCATCCAGCGGCGGGATGGCTTGGACAGGGCCAACGCCCTCAGATCGATCAGCGGAACGGGCGAGCCGTGGTAATTGAACACCCCCGCCACCCCCGCGACCGTCCGGGGAATGGTTTTCCATTGGACCATCGGCAGGACTTCCACAACCGAGCCCGTCTCCAGGGCGTAGCGATCTTTTCCCAGTCGGAAGAGTAAGAACAGCATGGGTGAATCAGGCCTCCAGCTTGAAGCGGGAAACGGCGACTTGCAGGCCGTGGGCTGCTTCGTTCAGTTGTCCGATGGCCAGGGTCGACTGACGCAGCGATTCGACCGTCTGATCGACCCCATCACTTAATTGTATGAGAGCGTCACTAATCTGCTGTGCGCCCTGGGATTGGGATTGCATGCCTTCGTTGACCGACTCAAAATTCGGGGTAAGGGCCTGGACCTGTTGAATGATCTGGGTCAGCTGGCTGCTGACATGGCCAACCACCTCCACGCCCCGGCGGACTTCCTCCGAGAATTTGTCCATGCCCATGACCCCCGCAGAGACTGCCGAGTGCATCTCCCGAACAATCTGTTCAATATCATGAGTCGAGATCGCCGTCTGGTCGGCCAGGCGCCGAATCTCCGTGGCCACAACGGCAAAACCGCGACCATACTCACCGGCCTTCTCGGCTTCGATGGAAGCGTTGAGAGACAGGAGGTTGGTCTGGTCCGCCACCTTGGCAATCGTAGTGACGACCTTGGTAATGTTTCCGGCCTTCTCGCTCACGACCGCGAGCCTAGACGAAATAGAGCCAGAGGCTTCCGTGATCTGACGGATGGTGGCGTCCATCCGGGCCAGGTCCGTCTGACCGCTCCCCGCCAGCATCGCCGTTCTCTCCGCCACTTCCGTCACATCCTTCATGGTCTTCACCAGCTCCTTTGAAGTCGCTGAGATTTCCTTGGCCGTGGCGCCGACCTCCCGAGTGGTGGCGGCGATCTCACTGGCGGTGGTCTGTTGTTGTTTGAAGCTGGCGGCAATCTCGGTGGTGGAAGTGCCTACCTGGATGCCTGACCGCTGCACCTGCCCGATCAGGGAAGCCAGCGCGGTTCTCATTAAATTGAGGCCTTCTGCCAGCATCCCAAATTCATCCTGTCGAACCAGGGTGAGCGACTGAGAAAAGTCTCCTTGACGAATGACGTTAAAAGCAGCCACGAGCTGCCGCAAGGGTTGGTTGATGGCCCGGACAAGGAGATATACGCTCGTCGAGGCCAGAAAAAAACCGATCAGTAAGCCGAGGAGGAGGCTGTTTTGAGCCCCGCCCACGAGGTCTCGAATCCTGGTCCCAGCCGAGTCGACGTTCTGCTTGTTGTGTTCGACGTTTTCTTGAATTACATTCAAATAATCCTGATGAGTCTGGGTAAGCTGGTCAAGTAGAGGACTTAAGACCGCCTTATCTCTGGAGTTCTGGCTAGCGCTCATGAGGGCTCGAGAAGGCCCGAGATAGCGTCCCCGGGCACTGACCATGGCATCAAAATACCGTCGGGTCTCCCCATCGCCGATGGTGGCTTCGTACAGCGTGTAAAGATTGGTGATCTTGGCTCGATTGTCTTGGATCCCCGCAAGATACACTTGTTTTTGCTTGGCATCTTCCGAGATCACCAGTTTGTGGGTCAAAGCAAAATTGGCATTGGAGGTGGCTTCGAGTTGCCCCAGAAAATAGAGACCGGGGATGTAGCGTGTCGTAATGCGATTTGCCTCAGACTTGATAAAAGCAAGCCGGATGTAAGCGAAGCCGCTCAGGACAATCATGATCAGAATCACGGCAGAGAAGCCATAGATGATTCGCTTACGGACGGTCCAGTTTCTCATAGTGCCTCCTTCAGGATGAAAAGAGCCGTAGTCACGCGCGAGCCTTACCCAGAGACCGGAATAGTGGCCAGTTCTTTTGCCCAATCAGTTGTTTTAGGTGTGGCTCTCTTCCCTGAAAATCCTAAGCCTGCATCAAACCTCAGGGCTGCCATCCATTGACCTAGGAGCTATATCCAAACATCCGGACTGATGTGCTTTCGCACATCAACCGGTCGGCGAAAGCCCCTACCGTGGGCATTCGTTAACCCGATGAACCTTATCGGCAATATCGCGCTTTGGGTTTAGAAGTTTAAGCAATACAACCTGGTCCGGGGTGCACGACAGGTTTGGAGTCCACTCCACTGGGCAGATCCTTTCGGACCGGGATCCGGATCTGCTGCCCTCCCAGGCGCACAGTTGTGCTAGACTCTGAGGACAGTTCCTGGGAGTCCTTACCGGATCTTGTGGCCTTTCCTGGTGCTCATCCAATCCTTAGTTGAGGAGGAAATCCATGACTTTGTTTAAGCTCCCGATCCAGTTTGGGAGGTCAATCACTGCCCTGATATGGTTTGTTTCAATTTGTATTGTTCTTGGAAATTCGATTTCTTTTCCGGCGGGGGACATCTTCCCGTTTCCCATCCACAAAGACGTTCTGGAGAACGGGCTGACGGTGATTATCGTTCCCTACGACAGTCCTGGCGTCGTGGCCTATTACACGGTGGTTCGCACCGGCTCGCGCAATGAAGTCGAGCCCGGACATTCCGGATTTGCGCACTTCTTCGAACATATGATGTTCCGCGGGACTGAAAAATACTCCGAGCAGAAATACAACGACACCCTCAAGTCGATCGGCGCCGATACCAACGCTTCGACTTCCGATGATGTGACCACGTATTACATTAATGCGAGTTCCTCGGCACTGGAGACCATCATGGATCTGGAATCCGACCGGTTCCAGAATCTGAAATACACGGAAGCGGCCTTCCGAACGGAGGCGGGTTCGATCATGGGCGAGTACAACAAGAACTATTCCGTTCCTTTCCAGTCCATCTTCGAAAAGCTTCGCGACACCGCGTTCACCGAACATACCTACCGGCACACCACGATGGGCTTCCTGGCGGACATCAAAGACATGCCCAATCAGTACGAGTACAGCCTGAAGTTCTTTGACCGGTGGTACCGTCCTGAGAATTGCGCCCTGATCATCGTGGGCGATGTAAAGCCGGAGACGACTCTGGCAATGGCAAGAAAATATTACGGCGGATGGAAGCGCGGCAATTTCAAGTTGGAGGTCTCCCCCGAGCCGGGGCAGACGGCTTCGCGAACTGCCCATATCGACTGGAAGAACCGGACGCTGCCCTATGTTGTCCTGGCGTATCATGTGCCGGCTTTTAGCGATTCCAACCTGGATGGGCCTGCCCTCGATATGCTTTCACAATTGATGTTTTCCGAAACCTCGGCCCTTTACCAGAAACTGGTGATCGAGAAGCAGGAAGTCGACCAGCTGGGGGGAGGTTGGGCAAAACGCCGGGATCCGTACCTTTTCACGATTTCGACCCGGGTCAAGAATCCGGAAAACGTGCCGAACGTCCGAAAGGAGATCGAAGCCGCCCTCGGAGTGGCTGAGACCCAGCCGTTCAACGAGGAGCAACTGGCGCGCGTTCGGTCCTATTTGAAATACTCTTACGTGATGGGCCTGACCACGCCGTCTCGCATCGCCAGCCAGCTGGCCTTGTATGTCCAGCTCGGCGGTGACCCGAGTGCAGTGAACCGCTATTACGCTTTGTATGACAGGGTGACGCCCGGAAAATTGCAGGAAGTGGCGAAGCATTACTTTCGTCCTGAAAACCAGACGGTGGTGACGCTGTCCTATGGAGGTGCCAAGTGAAACATCCCAAACTGCTCTTCATCATTTTGTTCATTCTGTTTTTATCAGTGGTTACTTCCTTGACGGCACAGCCCAAGGCGGCGGCGAGCGCTTTCCCGGCCGTGGTGGAGCTTCCGAGTGCGAACTCCCCGCTCGTTTCGTTTCGCATCCTCATTCATGCAGGATCGATCAACGATCCCAAAGGAAAGGAGGGACTGAACGCGCTGACGGCCCTGATGATCGGCCAGGGTGGCACAAAGGAGAGGACCTACAAACAAATCGTCGATACGCTCTATCCGTGGGCGGCGTCGATTGCGCCGCAGTCGGATAAGGAAGTCACCGTCTTTATCGCCAATATCCATAAGGACAATCTCCAGAAATTTTACAGGATCTTCGCCGACCTTCTCCTCCAGCCCCGTTTTGACGAGAGCGATTTCAAACGTAATAAAGATGAATTGCTGAATTATCTTCAGAACACTTTGCGGTTCAATGATGACGAGGATCTCGGCAAGCAATCGCTCGAGGCCGTGCTCTATGCGAATCATCCGTATGGCCATACCCCGGAAGGGACGGTGGAGGGTCTGAAGTCGATCACGTTGGAGGATGTGAAGGCCTACTACAAGCGGTTTTATACGCGCGACAACATTACCATGGGAATGGCGGGAGGTTACGCGCCGGATTTCGTCCAGGGCATGAAAGCCGATTTCGCGAAACTCCCGGCGGGGAAGATCGCTCCGGTGGCGCTGCCCAGGCCGGCGCCGATCAAGGATCTCCAGATCGATGTGGTGAAGAAAGAGAACCGTGCGACTGCCATTTCATTCGGCTGCCCCATCGACGTCACACGCGCTGACAAGGATTTTTACGCTTTGATGGTGGCGAGCTCATATCTCGGGGAACATCGGACCCAGAACGGTGTGCTCTTCAATTACATTCGGGGTTTGAGAGGGTTGAACTATGGCGATTACGCCTACGTCGAGAACTTCATCCAGGATGGAGGCTCCACTTTTCCGGTCCCGAATATTCCCCGTCGCCAGCAGTTCTTCAGCGTTTGGATTCGTCCGGTCGAGCCGCAGAACGCCCATTTTGCATTGCGCGCAGCCCTGTATCAGGTTCAACAGCTTGTCGAGGGGGGACTGACACAGGAGCAGTTTGAGCAACAGCGGAAGTTCCTGCTGAATTATTCGAAGCTGTGGAATCAGACCCTTTCGCGAAGGCTGGGGACTTTGCTGGATTCAAAATTTTATGGGATCGATTATTTCCCCGATCGAGTGGAGCGGGAACTGAAAGCGCTCAAGGTGGAGGATGTGAACGCCGCCATCAAGAAGCACCTCCAGGACAAGAACTTCGACGTGGCCATTATTGCCAGGGACGCCGAGCCCCTGAAATCGGCGATTGCGGCGAACCAGTCGTCTCCCATCAAATATGCCGGCCCTGTTTCCGAGGATGTACTTCGGGATGACAAAGTTCTTGTTGACCTCAAACTCAACGTGAACCCCGACAAGCTTCGGATTGTTCCGGCCGGCGAGTTGTTCGAGAAGTGAAAAGTTGATTGAAACCCGGAGGCGCCGAGGGCGCATGCGCTCTCGGCGCCTCAGCTTTCCTTTCCGCTATTCCCATTCGATTGTGGACGGCGGTTTTGAGGAGATATCGTACACCACGCGGT
>JBAVHJ010000401.1:0-8942 GCA_049685715.1 Terriglobia bacterium
CGCACCCCTGGCGCAATGGCCCAACGATCCTTCAAGTATCTAGCCATCTGTGTTGGATCCGTAGCGCCCACGGTCTTTCGTGCCGTCCGGACGGAGAAGATTCTTATGCAATCTCCATTGACGGCGAAGCTGCTCCAACGGGGCAAGGAGGCCCTCAAGAAGGAAGTGAAACCGATTGATGACATCCGTTCTTCGGCCGAATACCGTTGCGAGATGAGCGCGCTGCTTCTGGAACGCGCCCTGGAAAAGATCGGATGGGATCCCGGTTCCACTTGATCGAGTGGAAAAGCAGAACCTCAATCCGCGGGGTTTGGTCTGGCTTCTGCCGCCAGAGTTCTGTATTGTAAGGGCCGAATTCTAATACCTTCTCCATACCATGACCCCTATTCTTCTGAAGAATGCAATACTGATTGAACTTGAGCCGGTGAGCCTCGAAAAAGCGGATCTTCGACTGAGCCAGGGAAAGATTGCCGCGCGCGGCAAGAATCTGAGAAAGAAACCCTCTGAAACAGTCCTGAATCTGGATGGAAAGGTCGTTCTGCCTGGTTGGGTTTGTGCTCACACCCATCTATACTCGACCTTGTCGCGGGGGATGCCGCCTCCGGAACGCCCGCCAAAGGACTTTCTGGACATTTTGAAAAAAATCTGGTGGCGGATCGACTGGGCGCACAACGAGGAGTCGATTTACTACTCTGCCCTTGTGGGAGCGATGGAGGCGGCTCGTTGCGGGACCACCCTGCTGATCGATCACCATGCTTCACCTTCCGTCATCAAGGGCTCCCTCAAGATTATCCGCCGCGCCGTGCAAAAGGTTGGGCTTCGCGGCATTCTTTGCTACGAGGTGACGGATCGGGGCGGCATGGTCGAACGTGACCATGGGATGGAAGAGAATGTCGATTTTATCTCCGCGCATCAAACCCACTCGCATTTCCGGGGATTGTTCGGCGCCCATGCGTCGTTCACCCTGAAGAATGATTCTCTGCGTGCGTGTGCCCGCCTGGCTAATGAACTTCATTCGGGGCTTCATATCCACGTCGCCGAAGATCGGTTTGACGGCCTGCAGGCGCGAGCCGAATATTCTCAGGCGGTCATCGAAAGAATCGAGTCCTTCGAGGGCCTCAACTCTAAGAGCCTTCTTGCCCATGGAACCCACTTGACCTCTGCAGAGATCGAACGGGTGAACCAGGCACGGGCCTGGCTGGTGCACAATCCCCGCTCGAATATGAATAACTCGGTCGGTTATGCCGCACCGGCCAGGTTCGGTGAACGCGTCGCTCTAGGGACAGATGGAATTACTTCAAATATGTTCGACGAAGCCAAGTTCGCTTTTTTCAAATGGCGCGACTCCGCCTACCATGATGCTCCTCCGAAAGGGTCGAATGCCGAGGGCCCCTCCGCGCCGAAACTCGACGTCGTGGCACTGCTTGCCAATGGTCACCGTCTAGCATCAGAGGTTTTTGGTTTGAGCTTTGGAACGCTTCAGCCAGGATCAGAGGCTGATCTCATCATCCTGGATTATCCTTCCCCCACCCCCTTGACCCGGGAGAACTTTGCAGGCCATCTCCTTTTTGGTATGGACGCCTCTCATGTGGAGAGCGTCATAGTCGCTGGCAGGTTTGTTGTCAAGGATCGGCAATTCCCGCATCTTGACCTCCCTTCAATTTATCAGAAGTCATCCACCCTGGCGCGCCACCTCTGGGACCGCGCATTTTAGAAAATCAATAATATCAATAGCTTATCCTGTTGAAAACGTGTGCATTCCGTGAGGAAAAACTGCCAATTTCGTGTCGTTTCTTGTTGATTTCTGGTGATATCCTAGGAATTAAATTATTGAATAAAGCCTATGATTTGACCTCAGACCTTTTTTTGGGTATTATTTATGGGCGGATAAGAAGGTTTGGTGGAGGACCCTCGATCTTTAGCAATAAATCTCAGTTGTTTCCTTTTCGCCAAGCCTAGAGTGCCCGACATAATTTCCTATCGATAGGACCCCGATTTTGGTGTTTATCAATGTCCCGGATTGCTCCCAATGCTCGAATAGGGACTTTTAGAGATTGAAATCAGTTTTGGAGTCCTCGCGAGTCCCTTAGAAAGTGGTCTTCATATGAACAAGCTTTCCCGAGGCCAGAGTGCCACTTGTGGACGATTCTCCAGTATTGTTGTTGAGCCGTTCTTTGTTGATCATCACACCGGCTTCGAGTAATTAAGACCCTCTCCTTCTAGTTTTCATTTCTATTCAACTTCCACTGAATATTCGCGGAACCCATCTCTATCTATGTTTTCTGGAGGACTCATGCGAGTTAATATTGTAAAACGAGCCAAAAGATTGCTAACGCCTGCTCTTGGCTGGGATACCGAACTCGTGGTTCGGCGAGCCCGTGGGGCTGAGGTCGAGACGAAAACAGGCAAGAAATATCTCGATTTCTCCTGTGGAACTGCCACCACCAATATTGGCCACTGCCACCCCAAAGTGATTTCAGCGGCCAAGCATCAGATGAACAATCTCATCCACGCGGGCGGTGTTTACTATTACGACAGTCTTGTCAAGGTGGCTGAAGAATTGAAGGTAATTACCCCCGGGGCGATCGACATGTTTTTCTTCTCCAACAGTGGCGCGGAAGCCATTGAGGGGGCCATGAAACTGGCCAAGAGCATTACTCATCGCCCCGCAATTCTTAGTTTCCGCGGCGCCTTTCACGGAAGGACTCTGGGCTGTGTTTCAATCACCTCCTCCAACGTCAAGTACCGGAAGAACTACGAACCCCTGCTCCCTTCCGTCTATCGTGCCCCTTTTGCCAACTGCTATCGTTGCTCTTACGGACAGCATCGCGAGACATGTGCTTTTGAATGCATCCAGTTCATTCGCGACATTTTCAAGCAGGAAGTACATCCTGAACAGACTGCAGCCATCGTCTTCGAGCCGGTGCAAGGTGAAGGTGGCTATATTGTTCCTCCCGTAGAATTCATTCAATTCCTGCGAGACTTCAGCCGTGAGCATGGCATTATGCTTATCGCAGATGAAGTTCAAACAGGCTTTGGTCGCACCGGGAAGTGGTTTGCGTGCGATCACTTTGGGGTTGAGCCCGACATCATCGTCATGGCGAAGGGCATTGCTTCGGGTTTCCCGCTCAGTGCTTTTGGGGCCCCCTCCAAGATCATGAAGCAGTGGGCGCCGGGAGCACATGGAACCACCTTTGGAGGTAATCCTGTCTCTTGTGCTGCAGCGGTGGCGACCATCAAGGCGATTCGGGACGAGAAGATGCTCGAGAATTGTCAGGAGCTGAGCAAAGAGGCCTTCTCGCGGCTGAAGAAAATAAAGAACGGCAACCCCATCGTCGGGGACGTCCGTGGGCTGGGCTTTATGATCGGCATTGAGTTAGTCGATCGCAACGGGGATCCCAATGCTGAAGCGACCGAGAAGATCCTACAACATTGCCTGGATGCCGGATTGATCCTGATCAGCTGCGGGACCCATGGAAATGTCATTCGATTTATTCCGCCCATCAATATCACTCGGGAGCAACTGAATCGTGGACTCGATATCCTGGATTCAGCCCTCCAGGCTGTGACTGAGGAGGAGTTTGAAACCGTGCACGCCTAGTCTTACCGTTGGGTGCGACGGAGCATATGTCGCCGAATCGGCCGGGGAGGTCCCCGGTCGATTCGGACCGGCGATATATTGGTGGGCCTCTACCAGAGGGATACATACCCGCTTTCTACGGGCCCAGTAGATCATGGCCACCGATTTGTCCTTTTTTGATCATTCGATGGGGGGTTCCCGTGCTCTTTGTAAAGGGAGAAAACCTCCCCCAATGCACGAACCATTTCACTTTTTGCGAGGTCTTTATGGAACGAATGAGAACCTTGATCATGGGTGCTGCAGGGCGCGATTTCCACAACTTCAACGTCTGCTATCGAGATAACGAGGCGTATGAGGTCGTTGCCTTCACGGCCACCCAGATTCCGAATATTGACGGAAGAAAGTATCCGGCCGAGTTGGCCGGTCAACTCTATCCAGAGGGAATCCCGATTTATCCCGAGCATGAACTCGAACGATTGATCTGCTCCCAAAAAATTCAGCAGGTGGTTTTTTCCTACAGTGATGTCACCCACTTGCACGTCATGCATATCGCGTCACGCGTGATCGCTGCAGGCGCCGATTTTCGACTGTTGGGCGCCGATCAGACCATGTTGGAATCCCGAGTACCCGTCATTTCCGTGTGCGCGGTCCGAACCGGATGCGGAAAATCCCAAACGACCCGAAAGGTGTGCGACATCCTTCAACGACGGGGCCGGCGGGTCGTGGCCGTGCGTCATCCGATGCCTTATGGTGATCTCGTCAAGCAGCGGGTTCAGCGTTTTGCCAAGGTGGAGGATCTCGACCTTCACGAATGTACCATCGAAGAGCGGGAGGAATATGAGCCGCACATCGATCGGGGGGTAGTGGTTTACGCTGGCGTCGACTATGAGGCCATTCTGCGGCAAGCCGAACAGGAAGCCGATGTTGTTGTTTGGGATGGCGGGAACAACGATCTTCCCTTCTACCGTGCCAAGATCGAGATTGTGGTGGTGGATCCACACCGCCCGGGCCACGAAATTCTCTACCACCCGGGAGAGGCCAACCTCCTTCGTGCCCATGTCATCATCATCAACAAAATCCAGACCGCCAATGCCGCGGATATCGAGACAGTCCGCAGGAATATCCGACAGTTCAATCCCAAAGCAATGGTCATCGATGGTGCCTCTCCCATTGCGGTGCCCAATCCGGAGATCATTCTCGGCAAACGAGTTCTGGTCATCGAAGATGGCCCCACCCTGACGCACGGCGAAATGACCTATGGCGCGGGAATTGTGGCAGCGGAGCGGTATGGCGCGGGGACGATTGTTGACCCGAGACCCTATGTGGTCGGTTCGATTGCCGAGACCTTCCAAAAATACCCCAAGATAGGAACTCTACTCCCCGCGATGGGCTACGGGAAGAAACAGATCCGGGAGCTCGAGACAACAATCAATAAAGCCGACTGCGACCTGGTGCTGATCGCCACCCCCATCGATCTGGGCCGAATCCTGAAGATTAACAAACCCTCTATGCGGGTGACCTACGAATTGCAGGAGGTGGGAAAGCCGGATCTCGAGGAAGCGCTTAAGGGCATTTAAGCTTGTAACTCGAAAACCAGGAGAAGGGCACAGGGATGCCCGGGATTGTGCATCGATTCGCGTGGCCGGGTATTGTTTGTGCCCTTTTTGCTGTTTTTCTCAACTCATTCGTACCTCTCAGGAGAACTGACCCCTTGAAACATACAGACTTCATATCACTTCACGACTATAGCGCGCGAGAAATTGAACAATTATTGAGGCTGGCAACCCAGGTCAAGCGGACACCCCACCGCTACGCTCTTGCCCTCAAGGGTAAGACGCTCGCGATGATCTTCGAAAAGCAGTCGCTGCGGACGCGGGTAACCTTTGAGACCGGCATCTATCAATTAGGCGGCCAGGGAATCTATCTGGCGCCCTCAGACATCAGTTTGCGGAAGCGGGAATCGGTATATGACGTGGGCAAGAACCTGGAACGCTGGTGCCATGGCATTATGATTCGAACCTTTGGGCATGATATCTGCACCGGACTGGCAGAAGCGGCTGCCATCCCCGTCATTAATGGACTGACGGATCTTGAACATCCTTGCCAAGCTCTTGCCGATTTTCTTACCATCCGGGAACACAAGCGTAAACTCAAGGGACTCAAGGTGGCATTCATCGGAGACGGGAACAACGTCGCGAATTCGCTGATGCAGGCAGGGGCGAAGACCGGGGCGCAGGTCTGGATCGCTTCGCCCAGGGGTTACGAACCCAGGCCCGAGATGGTGGAATTGGCCCGCCAGGACGGCCGTACGTCAAAACTCGGCTCAAAGATCATGACCACCAATGATCCATTTGAGGCCGCGCATGATGCGGATGTCATTTATACGGATGTGTGGGCTTCCATGGGGCAGGAGTTGGAGACCGAACTGCGCAAGAAGATCTTCTGGTCTTACCAGGTGAACAGTGAGTTGATGGCCCATGCCAAGCCGGAAGCCATCTTCTTGCATTGCCTCCCGGCCCATCGGGGTGAGGAGGTCACCGACGAGGTGATCGATTCCCCTCAATCTGTGGTATTCGACGAAGCCGAAAACCGCCTCCATGCTCAGAAGGCGATCATGCTGATGCTCATGAAATAGTTCAAAGTCCAAGGTCCAAGGTCAGTGGATCCAAATCTCAAGGCTCTGAACCATAATCAAGAATCGATTAGGTTGGGATATCACCCCTTGGCATTCGAGTATTGAACTCCTGCGACTTTGAGCTTTGGACTTTGGACTTTGGACTTTGAACTTTGAACTTTGGACTTTGGACTCTAAAGAGGACTGATCACTTATGACTCATCTGGCAGTCATTGCCATCGGAGGAAACTCCATCACCAAAGCGGGGCAGGTCGGTTCCATCAAGGAGCAGTTTCAGAACGCCTCCGAGACTGCAGAGCATGTGGTAGAAATCATCGCGCGAGGCTGGGAGGTGGTCCTGACGCATGGGAACGGGCCCCAGGTGGGGAATGTGCTGATGCGGGTGGAACTGGCCGCTTCCCAGATTTACACGCTCCCCCTGGACACCTGCGACAGCGACACCCAGGGCGGGATGGGCTACATGTTGCAGCAAGTTCTCGGAAACGCCCTGCGAAGACGCGGCATTACCAAATCCGTGGCCACCGTTATTACCCAGGTCCTGGTGGATGAAGCGGACCCGGCTTTTCAGAATCCCACGAAACCCATCGGCCCATTCTTTTCACAGGCGGAGGCCGAGCGACGAAAAGTAGATCGAGGATGGGACATTGTTGAAGACGTTGGCCGGGGGTGGCGGCGGGTCGTCGCTTCACCTCGACCCCTCGAGATTATCGAGGAGGACGTGATTCGACGATGTCTTCAAAGCGGAATCATCGTCATCGCCTGCGGAGGTGGAGGAATCCCGGTCGGGCGTCGCGATGGCGAACTGCATGGAGTTGAAGCCGTGATTGACAAAGATCGGGCCTCCGCACTTCTTGCGGAAAAAGTGGGGGCAGACCTTTTGTTGATCTCGACGGCGGTGGAAAAGGTGTCTCTGAATTACCACAAGCCCAGCGAACAAGCAATCGAAACGATGACGGCCTCCGAGGCGGAGAAGCATCTCGCCGAAGGCCAATTCCCTCCTGGCAGCATGGGGCCGAAAATCGAGTCGGCTATTCATTACCTCAGGCGGGGGGGAAAGCGTGTCATTATTACCTCTCCCGATAGACTGGGAAAAGCGCTCGAAGGCACAACCGGGACTCATATTGTCCCCGATTAACCTTGGAGCTTTACGCTTCGAACCCCGGATTTGTTGACTCTCTCCCCCCAATGCATTACAGTCTCCTTTCGCCTAAATTGAATTCTTCGCGGCGATTGCCTCATCCAAGATCGGACACGTTTTGCTAAGTCAAACACTAAGAGAACTCGGGGTGGTGGGTGCGGGAGGCGCCGGCTTTCCCACTTACGTCAAGGCCAATTCCCAGGTCGAGTTCCTGCTCGCCAACGGGGCCGAATGCGAACCGCTCATTCACAAAGACTTTGAACTGATGAAGCAATTTCCGCGCGAAATCGTCTCGGGGATGAGATTGATGATGGAGGCCACCCAGGCGCACCGAGGGAAATTCGGGATCAAGAAGAAGAACCAGTCTGCCATCACCGCCCTGGAACCCCACCTCAAGGCGCGAAACATCGAGTTTACCCTGCTCGGCGATTTTTATCCCTCCGGGGATGAATATGAGCTGGTGTATTCCGCCACAGGTCGATTGATTCCTCCCGCCGGAATCCCTTTGCAGGTCGGCTGTGTCGTCAACAACGTGGAGACGCTCTACAATGTTCATCAGGCCAACGAAGGAATCCCCGTCAGCGAAAAGTTTGTTTCGCTTGCTGGCGCGGTGAGGAAACCTTGTTCATTCTGGGTGCCTGTGGGAACCTCTTTTCGGGAGCTGATTGGCGGGGCGGGCGGAGTCACTACCTCTGACTTTGGAATTTTTGTAAGCGGCATCATGATGGGAACTCTCACCTTTGATCTCGATGACGTCGTCACCAAGACGACGGCCGGCTTGATTGTCCTGCCGAAAGAACACTTCTTGATTTCGCGCAAAAGCCAGCCCCAGGCCAGCATGAACCGGATCGGCAAATCCGCCTGTGATCAGTGCAGCTATTGCACCGAATTTTGTCCCCGGTACTTGTTAGGATACGAGATTGTCCCCCACAAAGTGATGCGCAGCCTGGGATTCACACTCTCGGGGTCCGACCAATGGAACCAATGGGCGGAACTGTGTTGTGGTTGCGGGCTGTGCACCTTGTACGCGTGTCCCGAGGATCTGTTCCCGAAGGAAGCTTGCGACCAGGCCAAAAAGGACCTGCGCGCCGCCGGGATTCAGTTTGTCCAGAAGAAGGAAGTCCGCGTCCATCCCATGAAGGACGCAAGGAGGGTCCCTCTCGCTCAGCTCAGGAAGAGGTTAAAAGTCGAGGAATACGAAAAAGAAACCCCCTACCAGATGATCGATTGGGCGCCCTCAAAGGTCCGCATAAAATTGTTGCAGCATACCGGCAAGCCCGCTCACCCCGTTGTGACGCAGTCGGAGCGCGTGAAGAAAGGCACCCTCGTGGCGGTCGTGGATGAGCCCGACTTAGGTGTTAATATCCATTCGAGCATCGACGGAACAGTCAGGGCGATCACAGATCAATGGATCGAAATCGAGGCCTCAGAATCAAAGGCGCGAAGCGACGATGGAAAGCTGCTTCCACGGCGCCCTCGGGACTAGCCTTTTTCTCAATCCTGGGAGCCCTCTCCGAGGGTCAACGGAGCGGTGGGTTCGACGAATTTCTATTGAAGACGAAGAAAGCGGATTGAGGACCAAATTCACC
>JBAVHJ010000402.1:0-2089 GCA_049685715.1 Terriglobia bacterium
ATGGCAAACCCGTTATCGGCGCCGAGGCGGGAGGCATTCCATACGTCATTTCGGATGGCCGTGACGGGCTCCTGGTTCAATTCGGCGATATCGCAGGTCTGGCCTCTCGAATTGCCGATCTTCTCAGTGATCCCTCTCGCCGGCACTCTCTCGGCGAGGCCGGCAGGCAAAAAGTCCTGGCCTATTACACTTGGGATAAAGTGTGTGACCGCATGAGCGAGGTCACAAATTCCTTTCTTCACCGCTGAGACGCCAAGGAAGGGATTGCAAAGAACATCATTCATGATTCCCAGTAACTTCAAATGAGCTTATGAGAATAGGATTTGACATCAGTCACTCGCTTGGCCGGCGAACCGGCCTGGGATCCTATGCGCTAGGCCTGCTGAAGGGTCTGGCCCGGCTTGCCACCGACGATCAGTTTCTTGTTTACTCTTTCTTCTATCACCGCTTCCCTCGCGGCTGGCGGAAAGTGTCTCTCCCAATCACGCCCAATGTCACACTGAATCTCCCAGGCGGTCCCGATTTTTTTCTGCGACACCAGCTCGCCCAAGACGGACTCAAGGCAGAGAACTTATGGGGCAATGTCGATATCGTACATAGCAATGCGAACGTCGCACCACTGCTGGAGAGGAGCCGGCTGGTCTTCACGCTCTTTGACACCACCATCTACCTCTTCCCCGAACTGCACACCCGGGCTAACTACAATCTGGTGAATCGCGCCTTACACCAGGCTGCCCGCCACGCTGCGGCGATTATCGCGATCTCCGAGCAATCGCGGCGTGATTTTCAGAGGTTCCTGCATGTGCCGGATGATCGCATCACCGTCATTTACGGGGCCGCCGATGAACGTTTTCACCCTGAAATCCCCCGAGAAGAGATTGAGCGCGTGAAGCGGGCCCACGGGATCGACGGAGACTACATCCTCTCGGTTGGCACAACCGAGCCCCGCAAAAACATTTTACGGCTTGTTTCAGCGTTCCGCGCATTAGAGCAGCGCGGGCTCAAACACAAACTCGTCATCGTTGGCGAGCGCGGCTGGTTGAGCGATCCCTTGTACGAATTCGTTGAGCGAGAACGCCTGAAAGACCGCGTCCTCTTCACCGGATATGTCAATGATCAGGATCTGCCGCCCCTTTACGCCGGCGCCACCGTTTTTGCTTTTCCCTCGCTTTATGAAGGGTTCGGCCTTCCGGTGGTGGAAGCCATGGCGTGCGGAGCGCCAACCATCACTTCCAACCGCTCATCACTGCCTGAAGTGGCTGGAGACGCAGCCCTGCTCGTGGATCCTGAGAACGAAGCAGAGATCCAGGGGGCCCTCAAGCGGTTGCTTGAGGACGAGCCGCTCCGGAAAGAACTTTCGAAGCGCGCAATCGAGCAGAGCAGAAAATTCTCCTGGGAACAATCTGCAAGGGAAACATTGAAAGTTTATAAGAAAATCGCAGGTGAGATCTAGATTAATCGAATGCCCATAGATCATTTCTGCTATCCTAAGATCGATGGTTGGCCGGGTTTGCTCGGTCTGGAATGACATCGTATTGCTTATAGGTGTTGGTAACCGACCACAAGGCCAGGAATGCATCCAGCTCATTGAGGGCAGCAAATTCTATGTCAATCCAAATTGGAACTCCTTGATGAATTCGAATATTGCTCCTTGCTACATCCGCGGGCAAGAATCCAAGAGGTAAAGACCAATTCAACACGGAGACATATAATTCCTCAGAGATTGCGGGCATGCCCGGTGGAGTTTCCCCATAGTCTTTCACTACAAACCCGGAGAACAAGTCCCCATCGTAGACAACCCACCGCACCATGTCCTCCCATCGCATTACTTTAGAAACAGTAGAGTAAACCAATAGGGGGGTGATATGCGAAGTCTCCTTGTAATATCCCTCACGGGTCTTATAGATTGTCCAGTTATCTCTCCACTTGTTTTCCCTCTTAATTACCAATTCAAGGTTCCCGAGCTGAGACTTCTGTATAGGAGGTGGAAGAATCCGCTTCAGAACAAGGGTTCTCCTCCCGTCGGCTATCCAAGGTGTCTCCAATTCTGAGACTACTTCCCATAAACCCTTAATGCTTTCCATAAAGC
>JBAVHJ010000403.1:0-2799 GCA_049685715.1 Terriglobia bacterium
GGCCACCGCCACGTGAACCCGCGGTAGCGTCGTGCACATCCGTCCGTTGCCCTCATTGGTCACCATCACCAGGGTGCCTGTCTCCGCCACCAGAAAATTGGCGCCCGAGATTCCCAGGTCGGCGGCGATGAACTCCTGACGCAGTTTTTGCCGCGCGATTTCGGCCAGGCGAATCGGATCGGCGGGGGCGTCCATGTGCAGCTTTTCTGAGAACAGGGCGGCGATCTCCTCTTTGGTCAGATGCACGGCCGGGACGATGATATGCGATGGACCGGTGCCTGCCATCTGGACAATGTACTCGCCCAGGTCGGTCTCCAGGGCACGGATTCCCGCCCCCTCCAGGGCATGGTTCAAGCCGATCTCCTCGGTCGCCATCGACTTCGCTTTGACCACCGACTTCACCTGATGCTGGCGTGCGATCGAGAGGACAATCTCGCGCGCTTCCGCCGCCGTGCGCGCCCAATGGACATGTCCGCCGGCTTCGGTGACGCGCTGTTCCATCAATTCGAGGTAATGATCCAGGTGGTTGATCGCGTGGAGTCGAATGTTATGCCCGGCTTCCCGCAACTCTTCCCAATTGGCAACCTGGCCGACCACGCCTGCGCGCGTGCCGAGAAACCGGGTGGTCGCCTTGCGAACCGACGTCACCATCTGCCGCGACACCTGCTGCGTGTTGGTGCGAAAGTCAATCTGGGAAGGGCTGGGATTCATGCTCGGACTTTCTCCGCTCGGTCCGGACCGATCGGCTTGCTTTCGTGCCGGGATGAATCACTGGTTTGCAGTCAAAACTTCTACGAGATGTAAGGCTTTGAGGCGCGATCCGGTCTTTCTCAATCCGCCGGCAATATTCATCAGGCATCCCGCGTCGCACGCGACTACCGCTTCAGCGCCGCTCGACTCAATGGCACGGATCTTGTCTTCCATCATGGACCGGCTTACTTCGGGATAAATCACGCTGAACACCCCGCCGAAGCCACAACAGGTTTGTTCACCCTCCAACGGGACCAGTTCCAGGCCCCGCACATTCTTGAGAAGGGTCTTGGGTTCATCGACTACGCCCAACCCACGCAGCAAGTGACAGGAGGCATGGTAGGTGACTTTGTGGGGATAGTGGGCTGCCAGATCGGTCACGTGCAGTTCCTTGATCAGGAACTCACTGAGCTCTCGCACGCGGGCCGCCACTTCCAGAGCGCGCCTGTGCTCAGGTGTTCCAGCGGGAAAAAGCTCCGGATAATGATGCCGGACGAGGTCGACGCAGGAGCCCGAGGGAGAAACGATGAAACCTTCTGTGCGGGAAAAGGTGTCGAGCCATTGGCGTGCCACGACTCGCGCCTCACTCTGGAACCCGCTGTTGAAGAAGGGTTGGCCGCAACAGGTTTGCGCTTCCGGAAACTCCACTTGCAGGCCAAGGCGCTCCAACAGCTCTACTGTCCGTTCCACGACCGTGGGGAAAAACTGCTCCGCCAAGCAGGTGATAAACAGTTGAATTTTCGCCGCCATAGTGCGACCGGGCTCTTGAGGCTTGGGATTTACCAGCGCCATTTAAACACAGGTTGCACAATCGGGCAAGTACATGAAGCAGCTTTGTCATTAGCACATGATCTGTCCGGTGCAAATAGCTCGCCGCAACGGGATGACCATGTCTCAAGACGACGACCACTTCCCCGCCTTCCATGTCGGAAATCACACTCGATGCCCGCTTGCTAAATTCTGTGAACGTGACGGTCTTCATCTCCTACTCCTTCTTTGTAACTGTACATTACTGCGCATTTTTCTGAGCATACTGTCAAATCGTCGGTCGATGCAGGCCAAGGATCCATGTATGGATTGCCTGCGCTCGCCCCCCTTCTATTGCGGCAGGTTTCCGGGGTCCTGAGCTGCCCATTTCCAGCGACCATGACAACCCTGCTCCCCTCTTGAGAATCCAAGGCAGCATAACGAAGGAATCGGCATCGGCAGTTTCGCGGGCCTCTTTCCGTCCATCTTTCGGACCGGAGTCAGGTTGAAGCTGTGGTCAAAGCCCTTACGGAAACCCCCTCGAGCGTTTTTCCGTAGGTTCTATGGATTCGCCACCACGATGATGGCAAAAGGAGATTCTGTGACACGTTGCACCCGCCTTTTTTTCGCATGGATCCTGTTGACAAGCACCTCCTCGATTGTTTTCGCACAGTCTCCCCAACGCCTTGTCGATGACTACATCAAAGCCCTCGGGGGCGCCAAGGCACTGCGGCGTATCACGAGCACCACCCTGACCGGAAGGATTGTCGATCACACCAAAAATGAGACCGGATCCTACCGGCTCCACTTGAAGACGCCGAATCAAATCTACACGGAGATGCTCTGGCCACGGGCCCGGTGGATCGAAGGGTTTAATGGGAAATCCGCATGGCGCCAGAACCCCGACACCGGCTTAAGCACTCTGACGGGACCTGAGGGCACGCGGCTGAAGACGATCGCCGCATTCCGCAACGATCATTTGCTCTCCAGCAGGAAGGAGAAAACACGGCTCCGTTTCCTGGGGCGCGAAGAAGTAAACGGTTCGGTAGTCAACGCCATTGAGGTGACCACGCGGGCCGGTCTCAAATACAAGCTTTGTTTCGATCTGAAGACCTCCCTGTTGATTGCTGAAAGGGATTCCCTTGCGGGCGAATCCCGGGAGCTGTTTCTTTCCGAATATCGCACGGTGGACGGCGTCAGGGAGCCCTTTCGCCTCTCCTGGAAGGAAGGCTCCAGATCCTATGACGTGACTCTCACCGAGGTGAGCCACAATACGGTGAGTGCGGATGGGCTGTTCGATAT
>JBAVHJ010000404.1:0-2425 GCA_049685715.1 Terriglobia bacterium
TGAAAGGGATTCATTCATCAGCCCAGGGCAACGCCCTGGGTTTGAAATCCTTTAATCCTCCCGAATCCGCCGCGGCGGATTCCACAAAACATACCCTGTTGTCTGATAACGCCTGGGCGGGGTCACCACAAATCAGGGGGCTACATTAACCCCGGGCTATCCGCTGAGCCAGACGTTGGGACGGTTTTTTTGGGGTTACTTAGAATCTTCGATTCTTAGAGAACCCCTTCAGGGTTCCTGGCCAATCCAAAATGGGACCGATACCCAGGGCGATGCCCTGGGCTGATATAGACATCCCTTTCAGGGATGGAGTCCCTTGTTCCACCCGCGGTCTTAACTGAGTGCCATTCGGGACAGTCCTGAAATTCCGCATGTGGATGAAACAAAAGTCGAACGTCAGTCCCTCACCCGAACAAACTTCTGGGTTCTTGCTCCTCTGACTTTGAACTTTGAACTCCTGGCCGCCGTGGCGGCTTGAACCTTGAACTGCTTTTCATTCTGTGTCATCCCCGAAATCTGTGGATGAAACAAATGTCGGTGCCTGACCCAAGAATCCTCAATTGGCAATCACCATGGTTAAACCACGTCAATGACAATGAGCGTGATGTCGTCCTGTTGGGTCATGGAAGCAGGTTGCCATCGGCGTATCTCAGAGAGCAGCTCATCCGACAACTCGGAAGGCGTCCGCCACTGACGCATGCGGGCGACTTCTTCAAGCCGGAAGTCGCCGAAGGAATCGCCGCGGGCGTTCTCCGGTTCAGTCACGCCGTCGGTGTAAAGCAGAAACCGGTCGCCCGGGCTGATCGGCATCGCACAAACCGGATAGTCAACTGAGTCCTGCGTGACCCCGAAAAGTAGACCATTGCTTTCGATGCGGTCCAGCTTCCCTTGCCGCCAGCGCAGAAGCGGAGGATGTCCGGCGGCTGAATACAGCGCCTTCCAATTCTCCGTGTCAAGCCACAGATAGGCTGTGGAGACTAACTGACCACTGAGTTGGCCCGAAAGAACATGGCTCAACCCGAGCAGCACGGCTCGCGGGTCATGGGCGCAAGCAGTGACTGACTGCACGGCCACCTTGATCATGGATGCGATAAGCGCGGCGGGCACGCCGTGTCCGGAAACGTCAGCCACCAGGATGCCCACCCGCTTTTGATCGACAGGAATAAACTCGTAGAAATCGCCGGCGACGGCGGTCATAGGACGATAAGCTGCGCTGATACGAAGGCTGTCGATTTCGGGAACCCTGCTGGGAAGAATCGAGGTCTGTATCTCGCGAGCGACGGCGAGTTCGCTTTCAACGGAGAGCAAGCGGCGCTCGTTCGCAAAAACCAACTGCAGAGCGGCGTATCCAAACGAGAACAGAAGAATGGCGAACCCGAGGTGGTCCAGAATGCGCAGGTTCGGGAAACCCAAGGGGGAGGAGAGGGTGTTATACAGGGCTTCGACGGCGAAAGCGACCATCCCGATAGCCAGAACTCCACGTTCGGGCAGAACGAGGTACTTGCGGGATAATCCTGGCACTGCGACGACCGTCGTCAGGACAAGGAGTATGCAGGCCCCAAGCAGATTGTTGTAGGGCATCAACGAATGGTTTGAACCCGCAAAAACAAAGAGGGCAATCCCGGCGACCGCAATCGCCAGCCCCACGAAGGCAGCCACTGCAATAAAGGACCGCATTTTGCCGAGGCTCAATTCCATAAAGGAGAGCGAGCCGACAACGACGAGCAGGTAGGTCATCGCCGTGTTCGCGTACGGGGCGCTGACCTGAAACCAGAGCGGCGACATGGCGACCACCGCCGGCGATTGACTGAGCTGGACGGCTCCGTACATCGCGCTCCAGATACCCAGCCAGATAAAGATGCGCACACCGCTCCGACGGCGAATCGCAGCAATGGAGCAGGACGCCAGTCCGATGAACAGGAAAACTGATCCCAAGATGATGTCAGCGACTTGCCCGCGAAGCATCACCACAACTTGATCGTTCAGACCGACACCTCCCAGAGATCGCCAACTTATCAGAGTGTTGTGTAAAGATGGGGACAGACACCTGTTCTCATAGAAGCTCGAAAACTGCTTTGAAAGAGGTGTCTGTCCCGAATGGCACTAAGTTAAGGGATTCCATCTTTCCGAGGCCTGATCGGTCTCGAGTCCGCTTCAGCGGACTTGCTTTGAGACAGCCCGCCGGTTTACCGGCGGGAAGGGAACAAGCGATTTTCTCCAAGCCCCGATTGATTGGGGCTTGGGTGATTTGCAGGCGCCCCGTTAACGGGCCGCCCGGGGCCTCAACCCCGATGAATCGGGGTCAATGGACGGGAGGCGATCCCTTCCCGCCGCTCAAGCGGCGGGAAGGTAAAAGACAAGGCCGCCGAGGCGGCCTTCGAACGAATTCCGTCGTCCTGCATCCCTCAACTCATTGCCATTCGGG
>JBAVHJ010000405.1:0-9305 GCA_049685715.1 Terriglobia bacterium
GTTAACGGCCGACCTGGGTAGGAACTCAACCCCGATGAATCGGGGTGAAAAACCGATTGAGGGTAGGCGTTCCCCGCCTGTAAACCAGCGGGCTGTACGCAGTCAAGTCCCCCGAGGGGGACTGCGATCCTGCGCATGGGTCGCGATCCGGCCCAGAAGTCCTGCTGACCGGCTCAGGGTAGGGATTGGTCAATGATCAATAAGCCTTGCGGATCTACTGGCAAGAAATCTCTAACGAGGTGTCTTCAGCCCTTAATTAATGCTGACTTCAGTCCGCTTTGACAAAGCGCCAATTGATGCAAATCATCCCTGTTTGGTTCCGTCCCGTTTGAATTTGGAAATTGAAAATTGCTGCCGGTGGAAACATCAGGAGGGAATGATCAGGTCCTAGGTTTTCTCAGTGTCGTCTAAATGGTATTTCTTCAACTTATCTCGAAAAGTTGACAAACTCATGCCCAGCGCCTTGGCGGCCTGGGCGCGATTGCCTCCGGCCTGATCGAGGGCCTGGCGGAGAAGATTCGTCTCCAGGCAAGCGATCACCTGATCGTACGACATGTGGTCATCCACGAGGCATTGGTGACAGCTCTTGACGAGAAGCTGGAGGGGATCGTCGGTGCGAATCTCAGGCGGGAGATCTTTCAGTTCGATTGTTTCCGAGGCAAAGAGCGCCATCCTCTGCACGACGTTTCGCAACTCGCGGACGTTTCCCGGCCATGAATAGTTCACCATCGCCCGCAAGGCATCTTCAGCGGGAACAAGCTGTTTGTCGGGTGCGAACCGGCGCAGGAAATGTTCGATCAGTAAAGGAATGTCGTCGCGGCGCTCCCGCATAGGCGGGATGGAGATGGGCACGACATTGATGCGGTAATACAGGTCGGCACGAAAGATTCCCCGGTTGACCAATTCCTTTAGATCGACCTTGGTGGCCGTGATCAACCGGATGTCGACGGGAATCGGAGTGGTCCCTCCGACCCGCATGACCTCATGAGATTCGAGCACGCGTAACAGCTTCGATTGCAAGGCCAGCGGGAAGTCATCAATGTCGTCCAGGAAAATGGTTCCCCGATCGGAGAGCTCAAACAGCCCCTTCTTCTCATTGTGTGCACTGGTAAAAGCCCCTCTCTCGTGCCCGAAGAGTTCAGTTTCCAGTAGCTCATGAGGAAGGGCAGCCAGCCCGACCTTGACCAGTGGCCGCTCGGCGCGGTTACTGGTGCGGTGGATGTATTCCGCGAAAAGTTCCTTTCCGACCCCCGTTTCACCAATCAACAGGACCGAGCTGTCAGACGCGGCCAGGGTGTCCACACGCGCGAGGATCGAGCGCAAGGTCTCGTTGCGGGTGATTAATGAGAGTGAATGCACCATGGATCTTGCGGCGGCGCGCAAGGGTTGAGCATGCGTCATGAATTGGCAATATACCTTCTCAGCTGGTGCGAGTCAAACCTTCAGA
The DNA here is from genome assembly GCA_049685715.1 of Terriglobia bacterium. Lineage (GTDB taxonomy): Bacteria > Acidobacteriota > Terriglobia > JAIQFV01 > JAIQFV01 > JAIQFV01. Next base: position 1,448 of record JBAVHJ010000405.1, read on the forward strand.
TGACGGCCCACTCAAATCCCCGATGCAGACCGATTTGACGGGCGTATTCCACGACCTCGGTGAATTCTCTCGAGCTGATGCCGCGATTTAGTTCACGATAATTCGAGGCCTTAAACTCCGGATGATATTGATCCATGATGTTGATGTAGGTGTCGAGGGAGACTCCTTGGGCGAGAAAATCGAGAACGCCACGGGAGCCCGCAAGGCCATTGGGGAGGACAAGATGCCGCACCAGAAGCCCACGCTGCGCCACACCGCGGCGATCCATGATCAGGTCACTGACCTGACGGTGCATTTCCTGGAGGGCGGGCTGAACCACATCCCAGTAATCCTTGACGCCGGAGTACTTGCGGGCATGGTCGTTGTTTGAATACTTGAGGTCGGGCATGTAGACGTCGACGATGCCGTCCAGCAATCGCAGCGTCTTGAGGGACTCGTAGCCGCTGCAGTTGTAAACGAAAGGAATCTGAAGTCCGCGCTCGACCGCTATCACGAGGGCCTCAACGATCTGAGGAGTGAAATGAGTTGGGGTGACAAGATTGATGTTATGACAGCCGCGGTGTTGGAGTGAGAGCATGGCGTCCGCCAGATCCGGGGTGGAAATGGGCCGTCCGAGATCCATGTGGCTGATGTCATAATTCTGGCAGAAGAGGCACCACAGGTTACATCGCGAGAAAAAGATGGTCCCAGACCCGCCCCAACCCACGAGCGGGGGTTCTTCGCCATAGTGGGCGCTGACCTGAGAGATGACGATTTCATCGGTCGACCGGCAGACACCAATTCGGCCCTCAGTCCGCCGGGCGCGACACTCGCGCGGGCAAACGACGCATTCGAGAAGCATCTCGCGAAGTTCAGCGGCGCGCTGCCTGAGTTCAGGGAGTGAAAGCCGGTCTAGGTATGCAGGGGACATGTCGATTTCGGAATGCGGATTTCAGATTCTCCAAGCATTTCGGATTTCGGAATGCGGATTTCGGATTCTCCAAGCATTTCGGATTTCGGAATGCGGATTTCGGATATTCCGGTCCTTCTGATTCTCGTCCTTAGAATCGCGATTTTCAATCCGGATCCTTTCCTCTTATCGTCCCGGGGACCCTTTCGGTTCACTTGAATTTCAATGTGCTCGATCTCATGTTGTCATTTTGGTGGCCCGAAACTCTTTTGAAATGCGGTCGACGACTTCAGGTATGGCCTTTTCGACGGCTGAGGAAAGCGTCGAGCCGATGGCGAAGTTCTGTCCGACAACTCCAAAGACCATGAGTCGTGGAGGAAGCTGGTTCAAGGTCTGGGCGAGATCAATGGCGACAGCCAATCCCAGGGCATGTGTTGAGCCGGAGGAAAAATTCCGGGGCAGCGGAGCCGCATTCGCCTCGAAACAAAAGATTGTGCCCGCGGGGTTGCCGGAACCGATGGCGTCAATCACGAAAACCGTGTGATGACGCTGGAATAGTTCAAGGAGTTGTGAAACGTCCCCCTGACTCTCAACAACGTCAACGCCCGCTAAACCCAATTTTGCGACCTCGCGCGCGACAAGCAGGCCCACCGCATCGTCGCCGCGATCGGGATTGCCGACACCGATGACGAGGACTAACTCGGACCGGGGTGGTGATAGACGGGATTTGAGGGTGTGCTTCAATCCGGGCCCCCTGACAGGATCTGCACGCCACCGGAGGGTTTTTACACGGGAAGGTTGCAATTCTCTTCGATCATGTGGTTGATACGTTCGAGCGCGACCCCTATCCCATGTTCGGCCTCGGGCGAGAGATTCTGACCGAAATCAAAGTTTACCGCGGGGACACCAATACACCAAGCATAAGGATAGCGACCGTAAGTGGCGTGGGTAATCGAAAGGAGAACACAGGGGTCTTCGACTTGGGACGAGGTAATCTTGGAAGGGCAGGGGTCCAGCGCACAGGCCGCTACTTCTTCACCGCGGGAGGGAGGGGTGGCATGAACAAATATGGCGAGATGGGCCCGGCCCAGCGCTTCAGAGAGTTCAGCAGTTAAACGAGGAGTGGCGATGACACGGACCTCAGGCAGGCCCCATTGGAGAATCCGTTCTGCGATTTTATGCCCGACGGCGTTATCTCCGCGCAAGGGGTCGCCGTACCCGATGACCACGATCTCACCCGGGGAAAGCGAATACTTCAGGCTCATCGGATCTGTTTTCTTCAGATCTTCCAGGGAAAAGCCGGATTTGGCCTGGTAGGACGGCGAGGAGGGCACGGCCGGGGAAGAACTTGCATTAGGGAGTCTCATGATTGACCTGCGGGTTAGTCCTTGCAACGTTGGATTCTTTCGAGGGATGGCGCCGGAATCAGTCTCGGTGGGCTCTCAATCGACTGCTTCCAGAAGCAATCCTCTGAATGCGGGTTCAGTATACAACAATTCAATTCAGAAAAGAGAAAAATTTCACAAGCGAATAGATTTAAAGATAATTCACCAGAACAAAGTGCGATGACATCTGCTCTCCCCCCTGATCAGAGCATCGCGGTCGTCGGCGGAGGGACGGCCGGCTCATCTTCTGGTTCGGTCTGATCGATGTTCAACTTGAGAAAATGCGTGGCGCAAGAGATGCACGGATCGTAGTTACGTACCACCTGCTCACACTGCCAAGTTAGTTTGTCCTTCGGCAGACTGATATTTCGGGTAACAAATTGACGCAGGTCCCCCTCGATCGTCTTCTGGTTTTGAGAAGTGGGGGGAACGATCTTTGCATCCATGATCAAGCCATTGTCATCAATATCGTAGCGGTGATAGAGGATTCCGCGCGGCGCTTCTGTGCATGCAAACCCGGTCGCCGCATGGGGCTGGACTTCCACAAAGGGCCGATCCGGTACTTCATAGCTTTCGATGATTCTCAAGGCTTCATCGCAGGCATAAAGCGTCTCAATCGCACGCACCACGATGCTTTGAAAAGGATTGCGACACACGGCGGGAAGACCGGCGGCCCGCGCGGCATCCTGGGCCAGGGGTGAAAGCTGTTCAAAATTGAGGTTGTAGCGGGCCAGGGGTCCCACCAAGTACGGCCCACGCACCTTCAATTGAGAGTGCAGGGCATTGGAGTGCTCGACGTGTTCTTCGACGAAGTGATGATCGTATTCGCGGACGGCGATGTTCAGGCCTTTATTGGAAATCAACTTTCCTTCATTGAAGGGGTACTCCTCGGGGTGGTGTAAGGCAACAAACTCGTAATCCTGCTCGAATTCGGGGAAGGGAAGATCAGCCGTCCACTGCACGGTATCGAGGGCCGCGTCCCGGGCCCATTTGAGTCTTTCACCAAGGGGCACTAATTCCTTCTTTGTCGGAACCTTGTAGAACCCACCGACCCGAACGCTGACCGGGTGAATCTCACGTCCGCCCAGAAGGCTGACCAGTTCATTCCCGATCTTCTTCAGTTTCAGGGCGCGCTCGACCACCTCGGCATGGTCCTTCGCCATCTGGATGACATCCTGGTAACCGAGGAAATCGGGTGCGTGCAACATGTAGATGTGCAGGGCATGGCTTTCAATCCATTCGCCGCAATAGAGCAGGCGGCGCAGAGTTCGGAGTGGCTCGCTCACCTTCACATCGAAGGCCGCTTCAATGGCGTGCACCGCACTCATTTGATAAGCGATGGGGCAGATCCCGCAGATTCGAGCTACGATGTCCGGAACTTCTGAGTAGTGCCGGCCTCGCAGGAATGCTTCGAAGAACCGGGGCGGCTCGAAAATATTGAATCGGACCTCGGTCACGGCGCCGCCTTGCAGCTTGATGAACAAGCCGCCTTCTCCCTCAACCCGGGCCAGAAGATCCACTTCCAATTTCTTTCCCCGAGCTTTCGCAGCCTTCATAGGATGTGCCTTTCCAGTGATTGCCAAAATCGTCCTGTACCAAGGCGAGCAGGCCGCTCGCCTTAAAGTAAATTCCTGCAAGCCGCTCTATTTTTCGTGGGCCTCACTCTCCCGGCGGAATGCCTCCGCATAGGCGTTAATCCCCCGGTACGTCCGCATGATGTCACGATCCTTCATCCCGTGGTTGCTCCACCATCGGCTCAACGCATCCGTATTCGGAATCTCTTTCGGCCCGAAGCAGCCGTAACAACCGCGGGAGTAGGAGGGGCAAATGGCCCCACATCCCGCCTGGGTGACCGGTCCCAGGCAGATGGCTCCCTGTGCCGCCATCACGCACACCGTTCCACGTCGTTTGCATTCCATGCACACACCGTAGGTGGGCGTATTGGGCTTCCGGCCATTGAGGAAGGCGCTAAGGACTTCGACCAGTTGGAGCTTGCTGATAGGGCAACCACGAAGCTGGAAGTCCACAAACACATGATCCGCAATGGGCGTGGATTTGTTAAGCGTTTCAATGTATTGGGGCGAGGCATAAACAATGGGAATGTACCGCTGAACGTCCGTAAAGTTACGGAGTGCCTGGATCCCTCCGGCGGTGGCACACGCGCCGATGGTCACCAGGAATTTTGAGGCGCGGCGTACCTTATGGATCCGTTCGGCGTCGTGCGGAGTGGTAATGGAACCTTCCACCAAGGAGAGGTCGTACGGCCCGTTGACCACGGCGCGGGAGGCCTCAGGGAAGTTGGCAATCTCAATGGCTCCCACCACCTCGAGCAGCTCATCCTCACAGTCCAGCAGGCTCAATTGGCAGCCATCGCAGGAGGCAAACTTCCAAACGGCCAGTTTCGGTTTTCGCTTTGAGGCCATGTCATATCTCCCACTTGGTTAACAAATCCTTGATGCGGTCGTAGCAAAACACCGGCCCGTCCTTACACACAAACACCGGTCCGAGCTGGCAGTGCCCGCAAAAACCGATGGCGCATTTCATGTTGCGCTCCATGGAAACGTGGATGTTGCCGGCTTTGACTCCGCGCTTCTGAAGTTCCATCACTGTAAACCGCATCATGATCTCAGGGCCGCACACCATCGCCGCTGTGTTGCGGGCCTCGAAGGGAGCCTTGTGGATCAGGGTCGTGACCACCCCCACATTTCCGCGCCAGGATCCCATCGCCCGGTCCACGGTCACATGGACCTCCAGGTCAAAATGAGCGCGCCATCGCTCCAATTCCCGGGGAAAGAGGATCTCTTCGGGGGTGCGGGCTCCATACAGTAAGACGACCTTCCCGTATCGCTCCCGCTGTGAAAGCAGCTGGTACATCGCGGGCCGCAGCGGGGCCAGGCCGATCCCCCCCGCCACGATAACCACATCACTTCCCGCGGCCAGTTCTACGGGCCAATGACTCCCGAAGGGCCCCCGCACCCCCAGGATGTCGCCTCGTTTGAGGCGTCGCATGGCCTTGGTCACCGCCCCCACCGCGCGCGTCGTATGCACCAGCGTTCTGTCCTTGGAGGGGTCGCCGCTGATGGAGATCGGGACCTCGCCCACCCCGAACACATAGAGCATATTGAATTGGCCTGCCTGGAACGAGAACCCGTCTTCGCCAAGCGTCGGCTCCAATTCCAGCGTAAACGTATCGTGTGTTTCCTGCCGCACCCGCTGAACGCGGAAGGGGGAGGGGACCATCGGGTCCGGAGGGGTGACGCTCATGGTCTCGTGCCTTTCAAGAAGGGTTGCCATAAACATCCAGGAGTTGCAATCTCGTGGCCTCCAACCGTTGTTCCATGATTTGGGCAAAACGCTTCAAGAGTTCATATCCCAGGTCATGGTCGTTTTCGCATTTGGCCCGCAGGCATTTGCCATCCAGGGCAATAGCACGGGTCGGCTCACTGGCGCGTGCATCGAAATGCCACTGGTAAGGAGGAAGCAGCCACGACCATCCCAGGATTTCACCGGCGTCCACGGTTTGAACAGTGATCGAACCGCGGTTGGGGGTTCGAATTTCCACCGCCACCTTGCCCTCACGAATGATATAGAACTGGTTCGCCTCCTCTTCCTCTCTAAAGAGGTACTTTCCCGCCTCAAAGCGGACGTTTGAAGCGCATCCCACCACCAGGTCAAGATGTTGCGGGGAAAGGTCGCTTAGAAAAGGATGCGCTGCCAGGATGGGTTGAAGTGTATCTATCATGATTGCTCCTCCTTCGTTGAGAGGGCTGAACCGTCGGCAGATCCGCCTTGACGGATGGCGAGAACCTCTTCGGTCAGATCGATGGCCACCGGGCACCACGTGATGCATCGGCCACAACCCACGCACCCTGAACTGCCAAACTGATCGATCCACGTGGCCAGTTTGTGGGTGAGCCATTGCCGGTAACGGGACTTGCGGGAGGCTCGGACGCTTCCCCCATGGATATACGAAAAATCGGTGGTAAAACAGGAATCCCATTTGCGCCATCGTTCGGCCTGTGTACCAGTAAGGTCGGTGACATCTTCCACGGTGGTGCAAAAACAAGTAGGGCAGACCATCGTGCAGTTGGCACAATTCAAGCAGCGTTCCGCCACCTCATCCCATCGAGGATGCTCATAGCTGCGATACAAGAGTTCCTTGAGATCCCGGGTATCGAGGTGACGTCCCATCTGACTGGATACTGACTCAACACATGTCGCGGCCTGCTTGACTTCTTCTTCGGTTGCCTTTTCATGCGGTACCTCGTCCAGCAACGCAGCGCCCCGGTCCGTCCCGATTTGGGCAATCAAATAGTGGTCTTTCCGGGTCTGAACCTCTGTCAATACCAGATCGAAGCCGAAGCTCACCTGGGGACCGGCGCCCATGGACTTGCAGAAACAGGTGCCACCTGATTGTGTACAGTTGACAGCGACGATGAAAAGGTGTTCACGGCGGGTATGATAGGCTGGATCGCGGAAGGTTCCTTCAGTCAGGACTTTATCCTGGATGGCTATCGCTTGGATCTCACACGCGCGTACTCCGAGAAAGGCAAGCTTCTGGATCTCCCCGGTCTCCTCGGAGGCGATGAAGCCCACCCCGTCACGGGTTGCCTTCCATAGGCGAAGCACCGCGGGGTGAAGATACCTCTTCCATGAATGCGGGCCCAACGAAAAGCCGAAAACGGCCCGATCAGGACGTTTCTTGAGTCTGTAAATTCCACCCTCTTGATCATCCGTCCATCCCACCGGAAGGTCAGCCATGGAAGTCAGTTCATCGTAAACGATGGCGCCGTCCCCGACCGTGGGTCCCATCACTTGGAAGCCCTGGCGACGTAAGGCTTGGATCATCGCTTCGAGGTCGTGGATCTGGATTCGGAATTGATCGCGGGCTTCGCGCGGCGGTGCGCTCATGACAAAAAGCCTCCATCCCGGATTATATCGAATTGAGAAATTTTTCACAAACATTTTTTGAAGATAAAACAATGAAGCACGATAAGATTTGGAAAGGTGAGTTTTCCAGGAACCGGAGGGTTGAAGGGAGCGATGGGGGGAGGGAAATTTATTGTTGATCTGGGATGGGTGCTGCTTTTTCTACTGTGACCATAATTTAACTGACAGCGCTTTCACCTCAGTTGTAAAATCAATCTGCTTATTTCTATAAGGTTTACGCTGCTTTTATTCACTTTTGTGAGATCTTAGATCCCGGGTGAAACTTACCTGTTTCCGGTGTGGATCTCACCAAGGCATTCGAGTCCAAGGTCTCAAATCACACGGATCTGTCCATACGAAAAGAATCCGTTAAGGGAGGCGCAATGAACTCCGTGGACGTCGTAGGTCTGGGAAGTTGTACCGTCGATTTCTTCGCCCTGGTCCCGAATCTGATCGGGGGCGAGGAGAAGATCAATGTGAATCGATTGGAAGTCCACGCGGGAGGTGTTACTGCCAACAATCTCACCCAGGTGGCACGCTTGGGAGCCAGTGCAGGCTGGTTCGGATTGATCGGCGACGATGCCAATGGCCGAATCATCCTGGACGCCTTCATCACGGACCAGATGGATACGAGCGCGGTCGAACGGGTCCAGGG
>JBAVHJ010000406.1:0-29639 GCA_049685715.1 Terriglobia bacterium
GGATTCATGTTTGGATGGCCTTGCTGTCCTTTGTGCTTCGTCAAATAGCCCTTCGAAAAGAGCCTTCTGCGCTCATCGATCGGTCTCCCAATCTCTCACTTTCAATCCTGGAATTGCTGTCGCTGTCGCCATCCTAACTCTCCCCGGTTAAGACTTTGTGCCAATCGTCACTTTGCGATTGAGAAATCCCAGACCGTGGGTGTGTACTGGTTTTGTGTAGGGCTCAACGCAACGAGGCAGTACTCCCCCTCTGCAAGCGGTTTTTCCGGAAAGACCTTGAAGACGTTTTCGGCGATTCGAATGGACGGGGTAAAAACGTATTCCTGTGATCTTTCACGGTCACTCCCGGTAATCTGGGAATGCGACACTTCCTTGAGCACGCGCGCCGACTTAGTGACAATCATCCGGAACAAAGACAATTGCCCACCTCCATCTTCGGGCAGGTACACGTAGAAAACCGGAGTGAGCGTGGACAATTTAACTTCCGCGCTGGGGCCATCGAGCTGGATCGTGATTTTTTGTTTCATGATGGGTGCCGGCGCAACCCTGTTGATAATGGCACTCTTGCGGTCGGTCTTTTTTCGGGTCCCCACCTCCGTCAACGGCGCCAGTTTTTTCCCGTCCCAGGCATAGAGCCCATACGCTTCAGGAAGCTTAACACCCGGGGAGATCTCAACCTCTCCGGCCGGTTTTAATGTGTTCAGGGCTTGATCCTTCGAACCCTCCTCGGGAGCATCGACTAATTTTCTGGGGGTTGCTTTCAACTCCCGGGCCTCTTTCTCATTCAATTCTTTCGTCGCTGCCAGATCCACCAGGTTCAAGGGCACTTCCTCCCATTCGTTTCGCTCATATGACTTGAACCGGACGCGATCCCCTTTCACCTCGTAGCGCTCCACCTTCTCCGTGGTCCCGTCCTTGAAAACGAGTTTCTGCTGAGGAAACGCCGCCGTTGTCGCAATCATCAAGCATCCGGCCGCCGCCAGCAGGACCCGAGCAAATAGTCCAACGAATATTAGGGATCTCCCCTTCATGACTCCCTTAATTTCATTGCGGATCATAGCTTCCCCCCTGAGGCAGCTGATGACACATCATCTCCTGCGCATCCATTCCAAGCGGATTCAGCTCGGGAACCCGGCTTCGGCATCGAGGCCAAAGGATCGATTCTCCTACTCGACCCGGACTAAGCCCGCTCCAAAGCCAGAGCCACCCCCAGCCCTCCGCTGACGCACAACGTGGCCAACCCCATCTTCGCCTGCCGCTTCTCCATTTCATGAACCAGCGTCGTCACGATGCGGGCGCCCGTGGCCCCAATGGGGTGACCGAGTGCAATCGCCCCGCCATTCACATTCAGCCTTAGATGATCGAAATGCAATTCGCGATCGCATGCCAGGACCTGCGCCGCGAATGCCTCATTCAGTTCGATGATCTCGAACTCCTCAAGATGGAATCCCGTCTTTCGGAGGAGCTGGCGGACGGCAGGAACAGGACCAATCCCCATCATCCGGGGATCGACCCCCACAGTGGTCCAGCCGGCGATGCGAGCCAGGGGTCTCAGGCGATGCTGCTCCGCTTTTGATGCCGACATGAGGAGGACTGCGGCAGCCCCGTCGGTTATTCCTGAGGAATTTCCGGCCGTTACCGTCCCCGATTTCGAGAAAACAGGTGGGAGCTTTTTAAGGTCTTCGATGGAGGCCTTCATTCGCGGGTGCTCATCCGTCCTCACCGGCGACATGCCCCTGTTCTTTTCACCGCGCGAGTGGCCTGGCTCGAGGCGAGGGGATTCGCTGGTGTGATTGCCGGGTCGTTCCACCTTTGTTGTCAAATCCACCGGGACAATTTCAGAATCAAACCGGCCGCTGATGATCGCTCGCTCGGCCCTGTGTTGGCTTTCGAGCGCATAAGCATCCTGCTCCTCGCGTGAAATCCGGTACTGTTGCGCCAGCAGATCTGCCGTTTCACCCATGAGCATCCCCGACAGCGGACACAGAAACCCGTCCCGATACATGCCGTCCACCAAGGTCTGCGTTCCCAGTCGCGCTCCCCATCGGGCATTCTCCAGGTAAAACGGAAGCCGGCTCATGGATTCCGTTCCCCCGGCCACCACACACTCCTCGTTTCCAAAGGCAATCTCCTGGGCGCCGATCAGGATGGATTTCAAACTCGAAGCGCACGCCATGTTAACGGTAAACGCAACCCGCTCCTCGGGAATGCCGGCGCGCCACAGAATCTGGCGCGCCACGTTTGGGCCACTTGCTGCCTGTCGGGCGCAGCCAAAGATCAATTCATCCACCTCAGCCGGATCCAAGCCCGCCCGCTCGAGAACCGCACGCGTCACGGTCGCTCCCAGATCCGCTGCCGAGCAATCCTTCAAACCCCCACCGAATTTTCCAATGGGTGTCCGTTGGGCTCCAACAATGAACACTTCGCGCATTCAAATCCTTCTCCTGGTTGAGCGGTCGAATTTAAATTATCTCACAATTTCCAGCAGAGGGGACCGTCCACACAAAGACGGGGTAATCAAACCGGGTGAAATTTGTTAGAATGGCGCTGCTGAAAAGGACAGATCCCGATTCCTGCCAGGCGACCGGTGCAGCGATGCAATTCTCACTCGACAAGTCAAGCAAGCTCCCCTTTTACGATCAGATCAAGAATCAATTGACGGCAGCCTTACACATGGGTGGCCTGAAACATCACCAGCGGCTTCCAACCATTCGCGCCCTGGCCCGCGCCCTGGAGGTGGATCCCAAAACGATCCTTAAGATCTATCATCGGCTTCAAATGGAGGGCCTAGTCGAAGTTCGTCTTGGCAGCGGGGCTCAGGTGGGGGCCATCGAGCGGACGCATTTTGAACGCAGCTATTATGCGTCTGTGGTGACGATGGTGGAGCGTCATCTCCTCGAGGCCGGACGCATGCAATTCTCCGAAACCGATTACCTCTCCCTGCTCCATGAGTTGATCGATGAGAAGCGGCGGCGGGAGATTAATTGCCTGGTGGTGGAATGCAACACGGAACAGATTCACCTGTTTGCCTCGGAAATCTCGGCGCGCATCGGCATCACGGCACACCCCGTCCTGATTGAGGCTCTCATGGCGCCGGCTCGCCCGGTCGCCCAACTCCTCTCCAAGGCCTCCTTCCTGATTACCACTGACTTCCACTGGGATGATGTGGAACGCATTGCCCTGCGACACGACAAGATCCCCCTGAAGATCCGCTTGAAGCCGGAATTCCTGACCACGCTCATCCATTGTGCGCGGAAGGGCGGGATTTTGATGGTGGTTTCCAATATGGACTACTTCTCCAAGTTTCGTGCGGCCCTTCGAGATCTGGGGTATGAATCGGTATTGAAGGATATCCATGCCGTCCTGGCGTCTGACCAACTACGTCTCGGCTCGATGGTGTCTCTCGTCAAGCACGTTTATGTCTCCCCGCTGTGTGATGCTCGAGTGCTCGACCGTGTCCCTTCCACTATTCGCAGGGTCCACTTTCCGGAATACCTCTCCGTCGAATCGCTGAACTCCCTCCGGACGGCCATCTTCATCCGGCACCTCCAAAGAGTTCTGCCCCCTCCTCCGGGCGAACCCTCACCTGCCCTACGGAGACGGAGAAGGTCGTAACCCCCTGAAGCCCCCTCTGGAACAATCCTCTAAAAATATTTGAATTGTTCCATTGCATGGAACAACAGCCTTGGGCTATAACCAAAACCAGATATCACTTTATTTTGAATGCTGGGTCTGCCTGGCGTTAGCTCGGGTTGGATTTTAACAACAGGAGTTACCACTGCATTGTAGTGTTTAAACCACTAAACACGGAGGGTGTATGGTGTACACAAATCTTTTGACGCGAAGTTTTCTGCTGCTCGTTGTAATTGCCCTGGCGCTTCTTCTCGTCCTCACCGCGGCATCCCAGGCGCAATCGGCCGGCGCGATTGGGGGCCTCGTGACCGATGCGCAAGGCGCCGCTGTGGTGGGAGCCAAAGTGACGGCGCATAACACGGCCACCGGCATTGACCGCACCACGATCACAGGACCCACGGGTCAATACCAGTTGGCGGCACTGCCGATCGGCACTTACAAGGTTGAGGTCCAGTCCCAGGGGTTCCAAACCAAGGTGACCGAAAATGTGATAGTGCAGGTGGCCCAGGCTACAGACCTCGATGTGTCGCTTGTAGTCGGACAGCTGAGCGAGACCGTGAACGTGGAAGCCTCGGCCCCGGTCATCGAGTCGACCACCATGTCGGTGGGAGCGGTCATCCCTCAGCGGACGGTTCAGGAAATTCCTTTGAACGGAAGACATTTCGTCGATCTGGGATTGTTGCTTCCCGGATCTGTCGTTCAGCCGCAAAACGGGTTCTTGACGGCGCCGTTACGTGGCCAGGGTGCCTTTGCCTTCAATACCGCCGGCAATCGTGAAGATACGGTCAACTTCATGGTCAACGGCGTTAACTTGAATGACATGGTTCAAAACCAGATCACCTTCCAGCCGTCAATCAATACCGTCTCCGAATTCAGTTCCACCAATTCCACATTCAGCGCGGAGTATGGCCGCAATAGCGGCGCGATCGTGAACATCGCCACGCGCTCGGGGAGCAACCAGTTCCATGGTGAAGTGTTTGAGTTCATCCGTAACAACGCCTTGGATGGCAACAACTTCTTCGCCAATTCGGCCAACTTGCCCATTGCCCCGTTTAAGCGCAACCAGTTCGGCTTTAACGTGGGCGGGCCGGTCTGGTTAGGGCCCGGCCACAGCGGGAAGGATCGCACCTTCTTTTTCTTCAGCTATGAAGGCTTGCGTCAACGACAGGGTTTGACCTTCCCCAAGGTCACCTCGGTCCCCACCGCTGCACAGCGCGCCGCGGTGACGAACCCGACGGTGCTCAAGCTTTTGCCCTTCATCCCTGCCGCCAATGTCCCGGGGACAAACAGCTTTATCGGCACGGGGACGGCCCCGGTGAATATCGATCAGTGGACGGTTGATATCTCTCACCACATCTCCGAGAAAGACTCCATTCACGGCTACTATGCGTTCCAACGGGATCTGCGCCAGGAGCCCAGCCTGCAGGGCAATAACGTTCCGGCATTCGGCGACACGCGCCAATCCCGCCGGCAGATTTTTACTTTGGAAGAAACCCACATTTTGAGCGACCGGACGGTGAATGATTTCCGGTTGGGATTCAACCGTATTCACATTGTGTTCTCGCCGAACGCGCTGTTGGACCCGGCCTCGTTCGGGATCAATGACGGCGTGACGGGCACACTGGGCCTTCCGCAGATCAATATTACCGGCTCGGCCAACCTGGGTGGACCCGCAGGATTTCCCCAGGGTCGAGCGGACACGGGATTTCTCTGGTCCGATACCCTCAGCTACCTGGTGGGAAAGCATTCTCTGAAAATCGGAACGGAACTGCGTCGCTTCCAAAACAACAACGTCAATAACGACATCGGACTGATGCAGTTCTCCAGCCTTGCAAATTTCCTCACGGGGACCGCAACTTCATACAGCGCCACTCTTGGTGCTGTGGAGAGCGGCATTCGGACAACCGGCTTCGGCCTCTTCGTCCAGGACAACTACAAGTTTTCTCCGACTCTCACCCTGGAACTGGGGCTGCGCTGGGACATGAACACCACGCCGACCGAGGTCAACAATAAATTTGTGAACTTTGATCCGGTCACGGGCAAGTTGGTCCGCTTGGGTTCAGGTATCGATCAAGTCTACGGCTCGAACAACAAGAACTTTGGGCCCCGCGTCGGTTTTGCGTGGGATCCCTTTGGAAATGGGAAGACTTCGATCCGTGGCGGTTATGGCTTGTACTACGATCAGCCAGTCACCAACTCGGTCACCGGACTTTCGAGCAATCCGCCCTTTGCCAATCCCGTGTCGGCAACAGGGACGGTCTCGCTGAGCAATCCCTTGGCGAATTCTGCTTCAGTCCCCGCAACGAGCCCCGCCGCCATCAGCCCCGATTTCAGGAATTCTTACGTCCAATCCTGGAATCTGAACATTCAGCGGGAAGTGACTAAGGGCATGTCAATGCAGGTGGGCTATTTCGGCTCTAAAGGCACGCACCTGCGCATGTTCCACAATATCAATCAACCCCTGATACCGAATAACAATGCGACGCGCCCTTACGCGGGGTTCTCGAATATCGTTCAGGTCGACAGCCCCTCGAATTCCACTTACAACGCCCTGTGGGTCAGTGCCACCAAGCGGATTTCACACGGGCTGCAGTTCAGTACCTCCTATACCTGGTCTCACTCCATCGATTGGATTTCTCTCAGTTCTCCAGCCGCATCGACCATGATGGCGCAGGACAGCTACAATCTGCGGAATGAAAAGGGTTCCTCTGACTATGATGCTCGGCACCATTTCAACATCAGCTACATTTATGATTTCCCATTCAAGGGAAATCGTCTGGTGGAGGGCTGGCAGATCGCGGGAATCACAACCTTCCAGTCCGGCAACCCTCTGGACATCATTGTGTCGGGGGCCGGCCCGACAGGGTTTGCCACGCGACGAGCCAACCTGGTGGGAGACCCCAACCTGGCAGGCAATCCAACAGTTTCGCAGTGGTTTAACATCGCCGCCTTTTGCACACCCGGTGCGGCCGGCTGCTCGGGCCCGCCAGTCTTTGGCAATGTGGGCCGAAATACGGTCATCGGGCCCGGATTCAACGATTTTGACTGGTCGATCATCAAGAGAACCCGGATCAAAGAAAATATGAATGTCGAATTCCGAACGGAATTCTTCGACCTCTTCAACCATCCCAATTTCGGGCAGCCTGGACGAGTCGTGGGAGCCTCGAACTTTGGGCAGATTGCTAGTACGCGTTTCGGAACCGGTGATTCCGGTTCTTCGCGCCAGATCCAGTTTGCATTGAAATTCATGTTTTAGGAGGTCCATGGCAGGACGCCTCCTTGGCCGTCCTGCCAAGTTACCAGTTTGAAGCGAGGAGAACTCAGGCAGACCCGTCCCGGGGACCCGGGATCGCAAGATCCCGAGCCTCCGGGGCGGTGAGGGAACTTCGCTTCAATGTACGCCGATGCTACCTCCTGTGACCAGGGGAGAAACCTTTCTCCCCTGGTTTTTTTTCGATTCATTCCGCCGATTGCATGAATAAGTCAAAATTCTATCGACATCCCCCGCACTCCCATTGCGCAAAAGCTGTTCCAAGGTGATAATGACGTTCTTTTTGCCACGAATTACCTCTTAGCCGGTAAGTGGAAAATTGCGACTCTCCTCAAAAGGTCGATGCATGCGCCGTGACGCTTTGAATATTGGGTTAGGAGGGATGACGTTGCTCCTGATCCTCCTCTCTTGGGGGCATTCCACGGCCCAGCCGAGCAATATTCATGTCCCGATACAGCAGCGGGGTGAGTTGCTGAACGGTCTCAAGCTTGTCGTTGTCGAACGCCAAAATCAACCCACGGCGACCGTCCTCCTGGTGACGTTTGCCGGATCGAATGCCGACGAATCGGGGAAGGCAGGAACCGCCGCGGTCACCGCCCGGATGTTGCTGGCCGCCACCCCGCAGCGAAAGAGAGCTCAAATTGCCGACGATCTGGCGGGAGAAGGCCTGAGTGCTTCGTCGTACGCCGACTATGATGCCAGCTGGTTCCGTGTCAGCGGACCGGTCAAGGATGTCCGGACAATGCTGGAGGAGTTGAGCGATCTTCTTCTTACCTCCAACTTTGATGAAAAAGAACTGGCTCAACTCAAGGAGGAAACAAAAAACAGCCTCCTGGAGCGACACCGTGATCCAAGGGCCTTGGCAGAACTCTATTTCCGCGAAAAACTCTACGGAATGCATCCCTACGGTTTCCCAGCGGAGGGCGTCCCTCGCATGGTCAACGATGTCTCGGCCGCCGACTGCCTTAAGTTCTATCAGAAGTATTACCACCCGAATAACGCCATGCTGCTGGTGGTCGGTGGAGTGCACGCAGATGATATTGAGACCAAGGTGCGCGTCCTCCTGGGAGCGTGGAAGAACATTCCCGCTCCTCCCGTCTTTCCGAAATCCGCCAAACAGCCGGTCGGCGTTCAGATCCGCATCGTGGACCGTCCCAGCAGCGACCCCGCCCAAATTCTCCTGGGACGCATCGGCGTGCAGCGAACCTCCCGCGACTATTACAACCTGGAGATGCTGAATTTCGTTCTGGGGGGCGAGGGATTCGCGTCGCGTCTCACGGAACGGCTCCAAAAGAAAGATCACTTAGCTTCAAAAGTTTCCAGCGCTTTTGAATACCATCTCAGCGGAGGTGAATGGAAGGTTCGTCTTTCCACCGCGTCTGAGAACGCTCCCGCCGCGCTGGCGGAAATCATCGACGAAATCAAGCGAATCCGCGATGCCAGGGGATCGGAGCAGGAATTAGCAGCAGCCGTTACAGCTCAGACCTCGCAAATCGCAGCGAAAATGCTAAGCAATGACCAGATTGCCGACGCGCTCGCACGCATTGAGGTTTTCAATCTGGCCTTTGATACCTACACCGCTTACTCTGCGCACCTTGCTCGCGTTTCCGCAGAGCAGATCCAACAGGCTGCCCGTGAGTATCTCGATCCCGATTCCCTCGTGGTGGTGGTGGTTGGAAACGCCTCCGTCATGAAGGAAGGCCTTGAAAAACTGGGCTCAGTCGAAGTCTTCCCCGGCGACTAATCCGCCTATTCCCTCCGAGTCCGCTTCAAGCTGAATTCCGAATTTAAGGCTTCCCTTTAATCTAAATAGGCCCGGAGGGACGCCAGATTGTAACCCCACCTGATGCTCCGCCTTCTTTGCGGAGCGAGGGTGGGGTCACAATGGGGAAGAAGGCCAGAGCCCCGCTTGCGGGGCGACAGACTCATCTTCCGCCCCAACATACCGATCGTCGGGTTCGTTGCCGTGCACAATGTGTGGCCGCCCTCCGAGACGCAGTGGCCTTTCGGGCACAAACAAAATTCCCTTCCGCCAATCTTTCGTGAGATTTTTGCGAGAACGTATAGCCTAAGCATTCTGGATTCGTACGCGGGAGGGAAAACATGAGATGTCCCCAATGTGGTTATGTGCAAGCCCGGAGCGAGGAATGTGTCCGTTGCGGCAGAACCCTCACCCTATTCAGGCCTCGGCCTTCAATAATTAATGGAGCCTCAGGCAACGAATCCGGAAAGCGTCTGTTACCCACCCCGCTCTACATTCCCTCCTGTCCTGCCTCGCAAGACAAGACGGATCCCAAGACGGTGGCGTGGTTGAATTTTTTCTTTCCCGGGGTCGGTTATATGTATGCCGGTCGAATCTTCTTCGGGATCTCACTGCTGTTGATTTTTCTCAGTTGTGCCCTGGGAACAATGCTTGGTATCTATGCCCTCATGCCGGTCAGCATCGGGATGTCGATTGTCTCCATCCTGGACTCTTACAGGAGCAAGAGTAAGCACAGCCACGCGGTGAAGGGGCATCTCTCCGGCGGGAGGTCCCGTCTCCATGCCCTTCAAGCCGAGGACCTGGATGGCGATACTCCAGGGTTTTGAGGAGCCGCTAAGATCATCACGAATGACCGCTTCGTGTCCCCACAAAGAACCAACAGAGAATAATGGGGCGACGGTTAGAAATTCCTTATCTCAGGACTTCTGCCACGCGACCATTGTCTCTATATTCCCCGAAAACCCCGATTCATGGGATTCTTCTTCTGAAATATCCGCCATCGTTGATAGAGAGGGATTCTCTTCCTTTCGAAGCCATTGAAACGGGTGTAATCCATTCTCGTAGATCTGCTGGACACCCTGATGGATCGGGGTGCTGTTCAAATTCAACCCGAATTCAGGTATTCTTCCACCCATGAATATGGTGCTCCAGGAAAATGTTCCGTTGGCGCCGAAGACGACGCTGGGGATTGGTGGTCCGGCACGGTTCTTTGTCGAGGCGAAGGATGAAGCCACCCTTATCGAGGGCTATCAAATTTCGGTGAAGAAGAAGGTTCCCTTTTTTATTCTGGGCGGCGGAAGCAACATCGTTGTCGCCGATGACGGTTTCCCCGGCCTGGTCGTTCACATTTCGATCCAAGGCCGAGAGCGCCTACCGGGAAGCGCAACCAATCCGGCCGAAAGGATCTACCGTGTCGGCGCCGGGGTCGACTGGGATCAGTTCGTCGATTTTTGTGTGGGTCAAAACCTGGCCGGGGTGGAATGTTTGAGCGGCATTCCCAGCTCGGTGGGCGGTACCCCCATTCAAAATGTTGGCGCTTACGGGCAGGAGGTTTCCAGCGTCATCCGCTCCGTTCGCGTGTATGACCGCCGCAAGGAAGAAATTCGTGAACTTGAAAATGGCGAATGTGGCTTTTCCTATCGAAAGAGTATTTTTAACACCACCGAACGTGACCGCTACATCGTCCTTTCGGTCACCTATGCACTTCATGCCGGCGGTCCTCCCACGCTCCGGTACGCGGATCTGGAGCGCTACTTTCGAACTGCGGCCTTGAACCCTTCCCTGCGGGACGTTCGCGAAGCCGTGCTGAGCATCCGCCGACGGAAGGCGATGCTGTGGGTCCCTGAGGATCCCAACTGCCACAGCGTCGGCTCTTTCTTCAAGAATCCCATTGTGAAGCAATCTTTCTTTGAGGAACTTCAAAAACTCTATGGGAGTGTAGACATTCCTCACTATCCGGCTCCCCATGCAATTTCCCCGGAAGGAACGCCTCAAGACGATGTCAAATTGGCGGCGGCGTGGCTCATTGAACAGGCGGGATTCTCGAAGGGTTATCTCCCGAAGTCGCCTGGAATGGGTCGGGTGGGCATCTCCAGCCAGCACACCCTAGCCTTGATCAACCGGGGTGGCGGCACAGCGCGCGAGGTCCTGGACTTGATGGGCGAAATCCGATCTAAAGTGATGGAGAAGTTCAACGTCCGCCTTGAAACAGAGCCCGATTTTGTCGGGTTTGATCCTCACCCGTAGTTTCGACTTCAGTCGACCATTCCTTTTCCCGCTGAGGTTCCCGGCTGCAAACGATGGGTGGATCCAGCCCCTGCCTCGCGTCAATTTTCCATTTTGATTTTTCCTCACGATTTGCTAAAGTCGGTGGGCTTGTTTGTGGGGATAGCGGCACATTTTCAGCGCCAGGAATTATTCCAACATCATCTTCCCCCCACAGGGCATCTCCCGAGGGCAGACTGAGTCGCCCGCGGGATTCCTTCGTGGGTTAACACGGGACCGCTTTTCTAGGGCCGGAAACCCGAGACCGCAGGACTGCTATACCATTTTTGAGATGTGCCCCTGTTCTTTTAGGTGCTTTCGATGGTGAGTGACGGTTGCGGGGCCTTATAACTCTAGGGACGTATTCTTGTCCTTAGAACGCGGGGTCATTTAAAAACCATTTTCGAACCGAGTGCATCGAGGGAGGGTGGAGAACCATTATGAAACGAGCAACAAAATACCTCGCTGTCTTGATGGTCGTGGCCCTGCTGCTTGCAGGGACGGCGGTCATGATGGCGCAAGCCCAAACCAAAGATTCGGAAGCCGATCTTTACACCGCCTGGTACAACGAAAAGGATGCGGCCAAGAAGGTTGATTTGGCACAGAAGTACCTTGAGAAGTACCCCAACGGTCAATACGCTGCTTATATGAAACAGACCGTCATCGGATACAAGTTCCAACAGTTTCAGACCGCGATGGAGAAGCAGAACACAGCAGATCTCTTTCGCATCGCCAAAGAATTCCTCGCCGAAAAGAACGAAGGCATTGAGAGCGTCACTTTTCTCTTCTGGCCCGCGCTGGAAAGCAATCGGCTGACCATGAAACGCGATTACCAGTATTCAAAAGAGGGACGCGAGTTTACCCAACAGGCGATCACGGAGATTGAAGGGGGCAAGATCCCTGCCATGTTTCAGGACAAGGCAAAGTGGGAGGCCTCCGATAAGAACAAATATCTGGCCCTGATGTATCAAAACCTTGGTCTGATTGACGCCCACGACAAGGTGCCGGATCAAGCAGTTCCCGAGCTGCAGAAAGCCCTGGCTCTTGATCCCAAACAGGCGTACACCGCCTTTCAGCTCGGCCTGTTATTCCAGGGCAAATACGATGAAGATCTGAAAAAATACAACACCCTCACCGACAAAGAGAGCCCTGAGGCCAAGGCGCAGTTGGACGTGATCCACAAGGACGCGGATGACACCATTGATGCGCTCGGCCGCTTCCTGGCACTCACCGAGGGTCAGGCCCAGTGGACCAGCCAACGGAATTCTGTGGATCCGGTACTCAAGGAATTCTGGAAGACCCGTCATCCAGAGGACCCCAACGGGGCACAGAAGGCAGTTGACAAATATAAGTCTCCCGCGAGCGCACCAGGGAATTAGCGCGATGCGTGGGAATGAACGTCAGGGAGAGCTCATCCCTTTCTCGTCCCTTGGGGGATGCGTGCAGTCATTGCGTTAGAATGAAGAGGCGCCGTTTGCCGGGACTTCTATACCAGACCTGTGGCAAGCGGCGTTTTTCATTGGGCTCGTCCGGGCCATTTCCACACCTCACCCCGACATCAGTATGAACCTCTTCCGGTTTTCTTCGCGCACCGATTGGAACCTCTCTCCCAACGAGCTCTCCCGGCGGGTGGCGGAGCATCGCCATCAAGGCCGGCCGCTGCTGGACCTCACGGAGTCGAATCCCACCCGCTGCGAATTCCAGTACCCGAATGAAAAGATCCTGAGCGCTCTCTCTGGGGTCGCAGGCCTCTCCTACGAACCCACCCCTCGAGGATTACATCAGGCGCGGGAGGCGGTGGCCCGGTACTATAAATCGACCTCCGGGCAGCCAATCGATCTGAACCAGATCCTTCTGAGTGCCAGCACCAGCGAAGCTTATTCCTTCTTGTTCCGGCTTCTCGCCGACCCCGGTGACCAGATCCTGGTCCCCCGGCCCAGCTATCCTCTGCTGGATTTTCTCGCCCGCCTCAACGATGTGGAGCTCACGGCGTACTCCCTTGAATATCATCAGGGTTGGCATGTGGATCTGGACTCGGTGGAGCGTGGTTTGACACCCGCAACGCGCGCGCTCGTGGTGGTCAATCCAAATAATCCGACGGGCTCGGGTATTGGTGTGCAGGAGCGAGAGGCCTTGAAGGCATTGTGCCGGGATCACAAACTCGCACTGATTTCGGATGAGGTGTTTTTGGATTTTGATTTTGGAGAGAGTCTCTGCAGTGGTTCGGAACCAACCGAACCCGAATTGACCTCACGCCCGGGGTTGGCAGGGATGGGGAAGGCCTGTTTGCGCTCATTTGCTGGCGAGACCGCAACGCTCACTTTTTGTCTGAATGGGATTTCGAAGATGCTCGGACTGCCCCAGATGAAACTGGCATGGATTGTCTCGAGCGGTCCCCCTGCCTGGTCAACGCCCGCGATGGAACGGTTGGAGGTGGTTGCCGACACTTACCTTTCCGTGGGGACCCCGATCCAACACGCCCTCCCTGTGCTGATCGAGGACGTTCGACCCGTCATGCGGGAGCAGATTCTGACTCGCGTACGCTCCAACCTCATGGCCCTCGATCAACGCGTGGCTCAAATGGACGGGTTGTGCGAACGCTTGAGGGCCGATGGAGGCTGGAGCGCGGTGGTCTCCATCCCACGCACTCTGACGGAGGACGATTGGGTCCTTGAATGGCTGGACCGGGACGAGGTACTGGTTCATCCCGGCTATTTTTTTGACTTTGAGAAAGACGGCCACATTGTCTTGAGCTTGATCCCACCGGAAGCGGTGTTTCGCGAAGGCATCAACCGCGTTTTTTCGAGAATTGAAAAGGTGTTGAAGGGGCATGCGTAACACGCCCCGGAACCCTCCTCCCTCGCTGGCTTGTGGTTCCCCGCTGCTGAATCCTGGCTGGGTTTTCACAGCTCCGCAATCAAGCAGGAATGCATTGAGCGGGAATAAAACCAGGCGGAGCAGGGATTCATACCTTCGGGGATCGAGGTCCAGGAAGTCTTCCTCCTGAGTATCTTCGGACAGGACTTTGGCATCTAAACAGTGCTGACATGGAACAATTACTCGATGTTTCAAAAAACGCACTTGAACGCGCCCAGCGAATCACGATGCGCGTATGGGTGGTTGCCGGAGCCCTGCTGATCCTGGTTTTGTTCTTCTCCGTGTCCTCTCTGCGCAATTTTGCGGAGTCGGCGCGCGGGTTGACGTTGCTTCGAAGCCTTGCCTCTTTTTCTGATCCCGGCACCATCGATCAAATCAACAATGGGGGATCCATGACCCAAACGCAACAGCAAGTCCATGCCCCGGATTTTGACGGGGCCGTGGCCTGGTTGAATGTCGAACACCCGCTTACAATTCAAGACCTGCGTGGCAAAGTGGTCCTGCTTGACTTCTGGACCTACTGTTGCATCAACTGTATGCACATCATCCCGGACTTGAAAAAACTGGAAGCAAAGTATGGGAACGATCTGGCCGTGATCGGCGTCCACTCGGCTAAATTCCAGAATGAGAAGGAATCCAGCAACATTCGCGAAGCGATCCTGCGGTATGAGATTGCGCATCCCGTCATCAACGACGCCAATTTTGTGATCTGGCGACATTACGCGGTCCGCGCCTGGCCCACCCTGGCACTGATTGATCCCGACGGCTACGTGGTGGGCACAGTCTCGGGCGAAGGAAACTATTCCGCGCTGGATCGCGCCATTGGACAACTCGTGGAGCAATTCAAGGCCGCGGGCAAAATCAATCCGAAGCCACTGCCGCTGGCCCTTGAAAAAAATAAGCAGCCCCCCTCCGTACTGTCCTTCCCGGGAAAGATCATTGCGAGCGAGAAGATGAACCGCCTATTCATAGCGGATTCCAATCATAACCGCATCCTGGTGACCACACTGGAAGGCCACGTGGTGGACGTTGCGGGAGCGGGAACGGAGGGCCGCGTAGACGGGGACTTCTCCCGCGCTACCTTCCATCATCCGCAGGGAATGGCCCTCAGTGAATCGGGCAACCAACTTTGGGTTGCCGACACCGAAAACCACTGTATCCGGAAACTGGATCTCAAAAAGCACACAGTCGAGACTGTGGCCGGAATCGGTGTTCAGGCCGAGTGGGGAGCAAAGGGCGGCCCCGCTCGCAGTACGCCTCTCAACTCCCCCTGGGACTTGGTCGAGATCCAAGGGAAGGTTTACATCGCCATGGCGGGAAGCCATCAGCTGTGGGTGTTTGATCCCGAAAAGAAAGAGGTCGCTCCCTTCGCAGGCAGTGGCACGGAAAACATCGCCGATGGGCCCTTAAACCAGGCATCATTGGCTCAACCCAGCGGCCTCACGACTGATGGCAAGCGATTGTATTTTGCCGACAGCGAGGTGAGTTCTGTCCGCTTTGCAGATCTCGGTCAACCCAATCAAGTCCACACCCTGATCGGTGAAGGCCTGTTCGAGTTCGGTGATCAGGATGGGTCCTATCCGGACGCCCGCCTGCAACATCCCCTCGGGGTGTTGTATCACGACGGCAAAGTCCTGGTGGCGGACACCTACAATCACAAAATCAAGAGAATCGATCCCGAGAAGAAGACGGTGGAGACTCTGCTGGGGACGGGCAAGCCCGGTCTCGGTGATGAAAGTCATCCCCAATTCTACGAGCCGGGTGGATTGGCCATCGTAAACGAGAAGCTCTATATCGCAGACACCAACAACCACGCCATCCGCGTGGCTGATCTCAAAACGAAAAAGGTGTCGACCCTGCAGATTTTTGGATTTGATGAATTGTCATCGGGGGCACCCGCGGCAGGCGATGAGTCCGGATCCTCTTTCAATATCCGCCAATCCTTCGCCCTGCGTTCCGTCAAACCCGGTGCCGATGGCCGGATCCTCGTGGATCTGAGGCTTCCCGAAGGCTATCACCTCAATCCCCTGGCGCCTTTGAGCTACCAGATCAAAACGGTCAATGGGGTTGGAGTGTCGTTCGCCGAGTCTGCAAGAAAGAGCTCTCTAAAAGACCCGAAACTCCCCCTTGCAATTCCTTTCAAGTCGTCCTCAGGCCAGGGAAAAGCGGAGATCGAACTGGCCATGACCGTCTATTACTGCCGCACCGATAACCAGGGGCTGTGTTTTATTAAGTCGTTGGATCTGACGCAGCCGGTCGAGATTTCGGCTTCCGCTTCGGAAAACGATGTGCCGATGAGCGTGAGGATTCCGTGAGGGGACGGAGAGGAGCAAGGGAACAGGTGATAGGGAATAGGTGATAGGTGTTAGGTAGGAGAAGGCGGAAGCCTGAAGAAAGAGGTCTAAAGTCAGATGTCAGAAATCGGACGGCAGAAGCCGGAGGCCTGATGCCAGAAAGTAACCCGAGTTCGAGCGGAGATCGATTGAAAATATTTATCGCGTTTTCCTCTGGCTTCGGACTCCTGACTTCTGACATCTGACTTCCGCTGGTTCAGTCCCTCCAGTTCTCAGCACGCCAATAATAAACATGGAGCCTAAAGAGAGCTAGAACCTCAACTCCACCCCGACGGGACAATGATCTGAGCCCATCACTTCGGTGTTGATCCAGGCATTCTTCACGTGGGGCATCAGATCTTCCGTGACAAAAAAATAATCAATCCGCCAGCCGACATTTCGTTCGCGAGCCCGTGTCATCATGTCCCACCAGCTATACTGGTCGCGCTTGTCGGGATTCAACCTGCGAAACACATCCAAGTATCCTTTGGCCACCATCCGGTCCATCCACTCCCGTTCGATCTTTAAGAAGCCGGACACGTTTTCATTTTCCTTGGGGCGGGCGATATCGATCTCATGATGCGCGGTATTGTAATCACCGCAAATCACCAGGCGATGGCCCTGCTTTCGCAGCGTCTCCCAGTGCTTCAGGATGGATTCATAAAAATCCATTTTATAGTCGAGCCTTTCCTGGTCACGCTTGCCGTTAGGAAAATAAACATTGAACAACGTGAATTGTTCAAATTCCGTGACGAGGACCCGCCCTTCCCCATCGAACCGGGGGATTCCAAAACCCTGTTTTACCGCGCGGGGAGGATGCTTGCAATACGTTGCCACACCACTGTAGCCCTTGCGCTCGGCCGAGCACCAGAAACTTTGATATCCTTCGAGACCCACCACCTGCGGATCGAGTTGCTCGCGCTCCGCCTTGGTTTCCTGCAAGCACACACAGTCCGCCGACGCACTGCGGAACCAGTCCAGGAATCCCTTCTTCACAACGGCCCGAATGCCGTTCACATTCCACGAGAGGAGCCTCACGGATAGCGGTTTTGATTTTTTCATGATTTCATGAACCTTGGATAAGGATTATGGGGATCCAAATGCCCCGTGCGTGAGCTACACGCCCTAAAGGAAAGGCATCCCCCTTGCCATCCAAAACCTCCGGAGAAAATCAACTTAGTCTTCTCATACTTGGGCCATCCCTCCTGACAAATCGAGATGAGGTTCATTCAGGCCCCGTTCTTACGGCCGCCAGAATCGCCTCGGCGGCGGCTTCAGCGGCGACTTCACCGGCGACGTTGACATCAGCCGTCCGGCGGTGGCGTTCATCGAAGATTGATAATGCAAACACCGTGTCACCGTCGAACAGGGTGTGAGCGGGGCGGAGCACGCGGGCGAGGCCGTTCTGCGCCATCTGCGCAATTTTCTGCATCTGTATCTTGTCGAAAGCCGCATCAGTAGCTATTACCACCAGGGTCGTATTCTGGGGCTTGAGGCGGGAGGCCGTGTCGGCCCCCTCCAGCTCGAACATCTTTCGGGCGGCCTCGGGCATCTGCTCGGCGAGCATCCGGCGGGACGCCCGGGCCGATCCACTCACTCGAGAGTTGCGCTGAGCGGCGCGGCGTCCGACCACTTCGCGTTCCGGGGCGGAGCCCGGGAGGTTCAAATATCCTCCCGCACCGCTCTTGAAATCCTTCCGCAAGATCCCCCGTTTCATCTGCGCGACCGTATCTGCAAACTTCTTCGATCGCGGGGATACGCGCGCCCCCGCGAGGATTTGTCCACTGCGTGGATCAACAACATCCCCGAAGGCATTCACCACTGCAAAAGCCTGTACCGTGATTGGATTTGGAGGCGAAGACTGGCGGCTCCTTGTGGACCGCGCCGCACCGGTGTGGCGCCGGGCTTCGGGAGTCGAAAAGCGGAGCTCGCTGAATCCGAACCCGCCAGGCGAGGCACACTCCGTCCCAAACAACTTTCCCACCGTGGCGCCTGTTCCTGCCCCGACGGCACCCTGCTCCACGCGATCAGGCCGCGCCGAGGCGGTGGCGCTGAATCCCGCCTGCCGGTCCGGCCGCACCCAGGGATTGCCCACGCCCAGGTCATACACGACGGCCGAGGCAACGATGGGGACATGAGTCACCCCGACATCAAAGCCCACGCCGCGTTGTTCCAGATACTCCATGACGCCGTCTGCGGCGGCCAAACCAAAGGCGCTCCCCCCGGCAAGGACAATGGCATGGATTCTTTCCACCAGATGACCGGGCTGGCAGGAGGCGATTTCGCGTGTTCCCGATGCTGACCCGCGGATGTCAACCCCCGGGACCGCGCCCCGCTCACAGACCAACACGGTGCAGCCGGTTTTAGCCAGCCGATCGGTGTAATGCCCCAGCGCGAGTCCGGGGATGAGTTGGAACGTGGCCTTGTTCATGCGGTGGCGTTCTCCCAAAGGAGAATCGCTTTGTGGGGAGGTGCCATAGGCTTGGATCCCGAATTAGGATCCTCATTCAAGGCATCCACCTTTGAACTGCGGTTTGGAAACTTCCGAGAGAACAAAATCGAGCTGGGAACGACTGAAAGATCTTCCCTCCATTTTTTAGGAGGTGTGCCCTTTGGCCTGGGTGCGTGGCCTGGGAAAAGCCCCGGGGTCGATCACCTGGACTTCTTATCAGCCCCGCCGCTATGTTGTCCCCGATTCCAAATTTGAAATTTCAGATGTATCCCGCCGATCGGTCGAAGGGCTCCGAGCACGACGTCATCTCCCGGTGCGAGCCCCTCGCCATCCTCCACCTCTATCCCGTGGAGCAATCGCTGCGACCCACTGAGATCCGGTTGTGCTCTGATCCAGCGGGAGGCGAAAAAATTCTATTCAACTTTTCTGCAACCATTCAGAGAAAACTGATGGGTTTGAATCTTATGAGTTCAGGACAAAGATTTCCAGATTGATGCACAATCGCGGTTCAGTTCAATGGAACGGCTTACTTCTTGGGAGCCTCTTTGCGATGGGCTGGCTCCATGGGACCTGGGAGTCGGGAAGCCGGGGTGCCACTGCCCGCGGGCGGCGCCACGCTTGGATGGCCGGGGGGCAATGCCGTCTCCCCCGTGGCGGGCGCGCTTGTCGCATGGCCGCCAAACATCGAACCGCTGGTGGGGTCGCCTTTTTCCACTTCCCAACCATTAGCTGTCTTCTTGAGTGAATATTTGAATCCAATGGTCATGTCATTCGATGTGCCACTCTTAAACAGTACGTCCACGGTGGCCTGATTCTCGGTGATCTGGAAGTTCTTGTATTCGACCTTCAAGGCCTGCAGGTTGATGTTCTTCTTGGTGGTGAGATACTTCTCCAACGACTGCCGGATGGCCTGCTCCTCCGCCGGTCCCTGTGTGGCTTTCTTGCATGCGCCTCCCAGCATCAGCAGGCTCAGAAGGAAGAGTGTGATTAATTTTTTCAAGTATGCCTCCGTCGATTTTAAAGGCTGTGATGAGTGCATTTCAATAATACCGCGGGCCCCTGCGATCCGGTTTCTCGAGATTACTTCCTGGAACGATCCCGCCCCTCAAACTCTTTCCACCTCAGCCGCTTCAGCGATACGCCCCTCCTCGCCGTGCGATTGGGCGCCGGTGATCTTGACGAGATCGCCCCGGATCAAATTGCCGAACGCTTGATTGGGCGGACTTTCATGACGATCGAGGCGCGTGAACTGGACTCTCCCAGCGTCACCACACAGGAAGGCGCGCTGTTTCCCCTTCTCCACAATCAATTCGCTCACCACGCGCCAGCAGGCGGACCCCTCCGCGGGTGTTCCGGATAAACGTTTAAGATCCAGAACATTTTTACCATCTTTTCGAAGGACGAGGTAGGAAAATTTCAGCGCGTCTTTGCGGTTTCCAATGCGCTGATCAATCTGGGTCATCTGATTGGTCGGCCGCCACTCAAATTCGGTATGGCACCAGTCTTTCTTGTTCCCGGAAGTTACACAGGGACAGGCCCATTGATGCACGCAGGGAGCAAAGACATTGGCCGCAGGGATTCTTTCGAGCACGGCATTGTGCAGCAGGTGAAGCGTTCGCGAGGTCTCGCGGAGCGCGGGCTCGATCAGGATCAAGGCCCCGTGGCCCTCCAGGCGGGCGAGCAGCCCCTCGATCAGAGCGCTCTGTGCCGGGACCGCCATCGGCCCCGCTTCCACCAGCTCGTTCCAAACATTGGCCAGGACAATGACATCAAAGAGACCGCTGAGCTCGGGATCCGGGGGAGGCCGATGCAGAAATTCCTGGAGGGCCATCACGCGTGTTCTTAGCCGCGCCCGCCTCTCGTCGATGCCGAGCCGCCCCCGGACGCAATGAAAAAGCGCTTCGCACGTTTTAAGCATTTCCCGGCTTGAATCGACCGCACAAAACTGAACCTCCGCTTGCGGTGAAACACCGTAGAGATACTCTAACGCGGCCAGCGTCATGGTGCCGGGGCCGGCGCCAAGGTCGAGAAGGCGAAAGGCCCCCCGACCCCCGGGCCCGCGGCGCGAAGGCGCCAACAATTGATCCACCAGCAGCGGTTTCATCTCATCGAAAACCGCCTGAAGCTTGCTGTAATTGGCAGGCAGAAAATAGGCGAGGTAAGCACCCCGGTTCTCCGCCGTAGCAAAATAATCCTTCGGCCGGGCGGCACGGTGAGAAGTGAAGAAGGCCGATAACGCGGCCACCGTGCGCGCCAGGGCAACGGCTGAAACCCCCTCGAGGAGCGTTCCGACACAGCTTTCCACTGCCGGGGGAAATATGTACACGGAGCGAGGCATGGATTCAGTTCACTTGTTGGGGACGGAATCAACCGGGGGGCGACGCGAGGCGGCTGAAGCCCTTCGCTTGAGCGGCGCCTTTTTGATCCAGTTCACCTCGTGTGGAGACCGCCGGTCATTTTTTCGCTTTTCAAGCTCCTTGAGTTGCTGTGCCACATAATCGCGGTCCTCGGGGCGCGGTGAAATTCTCTTTAAAGCAGCAATGGCCTGATCAAGGTGTTCCTGCGAGGCATAACAATCCACGATCTCGAGCTGTGCGTGACGGCGGCAATCCTCGCACGGTGAATGGTCGATGATGTCTTGAAGCTGTGCAATCGCGTCGTGCCACTGCCTGCGAATCTCGTAGATGGCGGCCAGTTTGATCCGGGCCTCGTCGGACCGATGCTCCCCGGGTTGTTCCTGAATCAGCTTTTTGAACTCGATGATCGCCTGGTCAAACTGGTCGAGATGAAAGTAATCGGTGGCAATTTTGTATCGCACCCTCCGCCAATCGTCACGGCTTGGCGTGTGCAAGGAAATCTGTTCGAGAATGTCAATGGCTTTCCGATAATCCAGAAGATCCCGCTCGTACAATTCCGCCAGGCGATCGCCCACCATAAAGGCATACTGGCTGTTGGGATATTTCTCCAGAAAACCTTCGTAAGCGGCCTGCGCCCGGGCGGTGTCCCGGAGGTTGAGGTAATAGATATTGCCCAGGTTGTACCGGCCCTTCTCAGCGAACTCCCCATTGGGATACTTTTGGAGGTAGGACTGGTAGAGCATGACCGCCTGGTCGTAGCTCCCCACGCGCTGTGCCCCCTCCGCCTTGCCAAACAGATGTGCCTCGCTCCGGGAACATGCCCCCATACCCGTCAGACAGAGCCCTAACAAGAGGATGCACACGCTTCGAGGAAAGAGAAGGCACTTCAGCAGACATCCGCTTGCGCCGGAGGTTTTCAAGCAGTACATCGATAAATTATATCACGCGACCTAAGGTCCCCAGGGGTTGTGCGGGGCAAACGGTGGGCCTTCTTACCTTTCGCGGCCGTACGTTCCTATCGGAGGGTTAAGACCTCAAATCAGGATCGCACCCCTGCGGAGCCCTCCCCGTGGCGGTCCTTCCCCGCCACGGGAGATGCGTTTATCTTTTCCATCATTTCCGAGACAAACCACCCATTGATCTCAATCTTCATGAGTGAGAGAATGACGTACACACAACATGAAACGACAATCCATGCCAATCTCTTCGCGATGGCTTCAAGGAGCAATCCTCACCTATATTGTAGGCTTCTCCATTCTGGGGGTCCTCGCGTACCTGGTCTACCAACGACAACCGCCAATTCCTGGCCGAGTGGTTAGTTCAAGTGGGGAAGTGTTGTTCACCCGGGAAGATATTATGGAGGGGATGAACGTTTTTCAGCGCTATGGACTCATGGAATACGGCTCAGTTTATGG
Source organism: Terriglobia bacterium (assembly GCA_049685715.1). GTDB lineage: Bacteria > Acidobacteriota > Terriglobia > JAIQFV01 > JAIQFV01 > JAIQFV01. The sequence goes on from JBAVHJ010000406.1 coordinate 22,366, forward strand.
TCATGGCGCCTATCTCGGCCCTGACTTTACAGCCGAGTATCTCCATAGAACAGCGGAAGTTCTACTCCAACGCTATGAATCGGACCTTGCAGGCCGCGTCCCAGCGAATGTCCGGGTGGTCACTGAGCTCCATGAAAATGCATATGATCCCGAGACGGACACCCTCACTTGGAGCGCCGCCCGGGCCTCCGCCCACCGGATGATGGAAGACTACTACCAATCCGTGTTTTACAACAAAACCAGCCAGGGGGGCGCGCAAGCGCGATGGATCGCTGATCGGAAGCAGATCCGTGACCTCACCGCATTTTTCGCCTGGACCGCCTGGACCGGTACGACAAATCGTCCCGGAGATAGCAGCTCCTACACCAACAACTGGCCTCCGGAACCGCTCGCCGGAAATACGGTGACGCCGGAGGCCGTTACCTGGAGCGTTATCTCCATCATCGGTTTGTTTGGTGGAACAGGATTGGTCCTATTCTTTTTCGGGAGATACGACTGGCTGGGATGGAGTGAGGCGCCGCGACAGGTGCGGCTGCGCCCCGTGGGCGAGGTTGCTCTGGCCCCTGCGCAACGAGCGGTGGTGTGGTTTCTCGTCGTGACCTCGGTTCTTTTCTTCCTCCAAACCCTGTGTGGGGGTCTTGTGGCCCATTTTCGGGCCGAGCCCGCAAATTTCTTCGGATTCGACATCTCCCAAATTCTTCCTTACAACATTGCCCGAACATGGCACGTCCAACTTTCTATCTTCTGGGTTTCAGCGTCCTATCTGGCCACGGGAATCTTTCTGGTTCCACTGATCGCCGGACGTGAGCGGAGCGGTCAGGCGCCCCTGACAATCGCCCTCCTCCTTGCGGTCGTCGTGGTGGTGTTTGGGAGTCTGGCGGGTGAGTATGCAAGCATTAAAGGCTGGCTGAACAAAGGGTGGTTCTGGTTCGGCGATCAGGGATGGGAGTACCTTGACCTCGGTCGAGTTTGGCAGATCCTGCTCGTGATCGGGCTATTCTTGTGGGTATTCATCTTGTACCGGGGATTGAAAGATAAACTTCGAGAGCAACACCACGGGACGATGCCCTGGCTCCTGTTTTACGCCGCGCTGACAATCCCCGCATTCTATGCTGTGGGACTTCTCACCAGTCCGGCACGGGGTTTTGTGATCACCGATTTCTGGCGATTCTGGGTGGTCCATCTCTGGGTGGAGGATTTTCTGGAGTTGTTCACCACAGTCATGGTCGCGTACATGTTCGTTTTGATGGGCACTGTTCGGGAAAAGACTGCCATCCGTATTATTTATCTCGACGTGATTCTTTACTCCTTGGGCGGTGTGGTCGGCACCATGCACCATCTTTACTTCAGCGGGACCCCTGCGGTCCACATGGCCCTCGGCGCTGCGTTTTCAGCGCTGGAAGTTGTCCCCTTGGTGTTGCTTACGCTGGAAGCCTGGGGGTTCATGAGATCTGGGGAGCAGTCAATGGTGGGGAAAGATCATATCCACCGCTGGGCGGTTTGGTTTCTCGTCGCGGTGGGCGTGTGGAACTTTGTCGGCGCAGGCATCTTCGGGTTTTTGGTCAATCTGCCTGTCGTGAGTTATTACGAGATTGGAACGAACCTGACTGCTAATCATGCTCACACGGCGATGATGGGGGTCTACGGTATGCTCGCGATCGGATTATTGCTGTTCTGCCTGCGTTACCTGATGCAGCCGGACAAATGGAGTGATCGCGCCGCCAAGATCTCCTTCTGGTCTCTCAACCTGGGTTTGACCTGGATGGCATTCTGCAATCTTTTCCCCATCGGGATCGTTCAACTCAATGACGCGGTCAGCCGAGGTTACTGGCATGCGCGAAGCCTGAATTTCGTGATGACAAAGTGGGTGCATGTCCTGGAATGGGCGCGTCTGCCGGGCGATGGACTTTTCATCCTGGGCGGGGCCTTGCCTCTGTGTTGGCTTTGTTGGCGAGCGGTACGGTATCCCAACCCCGGGCGGAGCAAGCCGGATACCGAACTTCCTGTTCCTTTATTCACCTATGAAGTTGGACCTGCAGACAGAGGGTGATTTGATTTCACCCGGTCCATTTGAAACGGGACCTCTCCGGGTCAGCAATTAGAGCCCCGAGCTCTCTCTATTTTCCTTGCCGCTCGTTACAGCCCTTTCCAAGCTCCGGTCGGCGTCACTCGCTCCGTCTTAAGTTTTGGATCCGGGTGTGCGGCGTGGCACGCCATGCCTGGCCTACCGAAGGTCGGCCCATTCATTGCGTTTAATGCGCTTGATGTGATAAAGAGCCGGGCGGTCTGCGCATGAATGGTAAAGTGGCTTTCCGCAGATTGCCTCGTCCCGCCCCGTGGGACCACGAATGGATGTGAGCGAAACCCGCTCCCCCTTCTGCTCACAGGGGGCGAAAATGGAGGGGGTCTCTGAGGTTCTGGAGCTCCCGGTAATAATAGAGCGGGGTGGGCCGCCTTCCCTTGAATTGAAGCTTCCTGAGGAATTCGATTTCCTCCGGGGTGGCATTGCCGCTCAGAGAAGCCTGTTGGAGGAACTCTCTGAATCCGGGCTCTTGGCTCACGAGCGGCTCGGGTTTCTTTTCGACAAACTCAAATTTTTTGGGATGCCCCGGGGCCACTCTGCGGTTTAAGATGATCTCCATACCGAACGTGGCGAGGTCGACGTCCCAGGACTCGATCAGTGGATCCAGGAACGAGACGCAGTTTTCAACGGACACGTTAAAGATATCGGCGTCGAGGAACTCAAGAACGATGACCCGCATCTCCTCATAGGTGCGGTGGCTGAGTCGCGCCATCAGGCGGAGCCAGTTCTCACTTTCCAATTCCTCCTGGGCCACTCGCTTCACAACATCCAGGAGCTTCTGGGTGACCAGACGTTCCAATTCGCCGAAGGGCTGCTTCTCAAAAATTGCGCTCATTTGTTTCTTTCTAGCGGGCCTGCATTTGCGTAAAACCAGTTCTCGGACCTCCCTGAACATGGGCGCGGGAGGATCGGCCAGCCTTCTCTTCAGTTCCTCCTGCCGCTGTAATTCAGCCAGTTTTGAGAGCTTGCTTTCCGGAAGCTTCAGAAACTTTTCCATTTTGTCATAGATATCGGTCCGGCTCGGAGTGGGAGGCGTCTTCTTCCCCGTCAGTAACTGTGAGATGTAGGACTCCGTGACCTGTGCGGCCGTCGCCAAACCTCTCTGCTCGAGGCCCAATTGATTCAGCCGTTTTCTGATAACCAAAGCAAGATTCACAACCTATCTCCCCTCTGATTAACTTCATTTGATTAAGTCTTGCCAGCCTTCTGAGAACATAACAGATTCCGCTTGACAAACAAAGTAAATTAACCTAATGTGGTTAACGATAGTGAGCAACTACCTCCACTCTCCAAATGATCTGAACTAAGTCAGGTTATCTGAATCCGGCCTCTTAGAAGACAACCCGGGAGGTGCCCATGTTTGCACGAAATGTTTCTTTCCATCTTAAGCCCAACAGCGTCGCGGAGTTTACCGAGACCGTTGAGAAAAACATCATTCCCCTCCTGCGAAAGCAGAGAGGCTTCCAAGACGAAATCACCTTCGTCGATCCGGAGAAATTGGAAGCGATTGGAATCAGCTTGTGGGAGAACAAAGCGGATGTGGATGGCTACAACCGCGGCACGTATCCAGAAGTGTTGAAAGGCCTGGCAAAAGTGGTTGAGGGGACCCCTCAAGTTCGAATCTTCGAGGTTTGCAACTCGACCTTCCACAAGGTCGCCGCTCGCGCCGTAGCCGTCTGATAGGTGATAGTGGTTTTTTACGGTGGGGGGGGCGGCCAAGTCCGCCCTTTTCCCACTCTGGCGAAGATGGATCTGCGAACATCAAGAAGAAACGAGAATTTCAAATGCTTACGAATATTATGAAATGGGTTTCCTTTGCGTCGTTGATAGTGGCGTTGATATGGCGCTCCTCCGGAGCCTTGCAATTAGCGGTTGAATTCGTGGTTTCTGTGGGCGCCCTGCTGGTCATTGCCCAAGCCATTCGCGCCGGTAAGTACCTATGGGGCGCAGGATTTGTCGCGATAGCCGTGTTTTTCAATCCCGTTGCGCCTGTTGCGCTTTCCCACACGATGTTTCTCGGGCTGGTTTTGATCTCCCTGGCGGCGTTTTTGACCTCTATGGCCGCATTGAAAAGACAGCCGGTCATCTCGATGCCGTCCATTGCGAACCTGAAGCCGGGAAGAGAGTCATTCTAGGACCGGGCGCATGGAAGTCCCAAATATTACGTGAGAGGCGTCGAGAGGAGGAACCATGTCAGAGCGAAATGGGGACAAAGCCAGATTTGGCCGTGAACGAAAGCACAAGATTGTCCAGCGGATGCGGGCTAGACGATTGCAGAAAGTCCTGGAGAACATAAGCACCAAGAAGGCGAGTTCCGGGCCCGACTAAAAAGAGAGTTGTATGAATGGCGGTCGAGCTGATGGACAGGCTCCAGAACGCTGGTTCTTTCCGGGTTGAATGGAGTGCTTAAATCGTTAAGTGCCAAGTGCCTGGGCGGAGCTTCCATAATGCTTACTCAGGGGCACCCTGAAAAGTGGGCGTGATGTACATCCAATACGTGGATTTCGTACTTGCAGACGATACTCGGAGATATACCTTTGACGTCATCGAGGCGGTGGGAAAAAGCCGCGAATTCAGCGTGATCGTTCCCATAGCGGCGTTCGGGCACGCAGGTCTAAGAGCTCAGGATGGTCCAGGAATCTGTTATGCGCGGGTGGTGCAGGAATTGGAAAGAGAGACGGTGGATTCGCGCGCCGAGACTCCTTTGCTGATCAAGGATCAGCATATCCAGGAATATTTAAGTAAGCAGTACCCCCGCAAGCATTCAAGTAAAAGAGAAGCTGGCACGAATTTTTGAAGCATGAACTTTGCTAGAGGAATGAGGAATACAATGATCAGCGTTCGCACGATGGCAATTTCAATTTCCATGGCCTTGCTTTCGGCGTCTATGATGGGTGCGCAGGAAGTAAAACTGCTCGACGCGAAGGGGACCGAATCGCGCCTGGCGGCAATTCAAGAACTCTCGTGGCAATCCCGGAGCCTTGTCGGGGCACCACTTTTTTGGGCTGCTCCTTCGCCATCTTCGATGGTTGCGCGAGATTTCTCCAGATACCGGGAATTTCAATTTGGAATGACCGTGCCCGAGATTGCGAAACTGGCAGGCATGGAGGCGTCGGCCGCGCGGGTGATTCACAACCGTCCGGCGATCATTCAAGAACTGGAGTGGCAGCCACGAGGCTTCCCTCGCACTTCGCCCCAAGCCGACTCGGTGAAGGGGGTTCTCTTCAGCTTTTACAACGGCGAACTCTTTCGAATGGTGGTCGATTATGATTCCTATAAGACCGAAGGGATGACCGTTGACGACATGGTCGATGCCATTTCCTCGAAATACGGAACGGCGACGAAGCCTGCGGCTGGAATCACCGTCTCTACGAGCGAAGTTTATAACGATAGTGAGGTGGTCATCGCGCGCTGGGAAGACTTGCAGTATTCCTTCAACCTCTTTCATTCCTCCTACAAACCGACATTTGGAGTAATTGCATTTTCAAAGAAGCTGGATGCCCGGGCACGGATCGCCGTCGCCGAAGCCATCCGGCTGGATGAGCGAGAGGCTCCCCAACGAGAACTTGAGCGTCAAAAGAAACAAGCGGTAGAAGACCAGGCCGCGCAAGAGAAGGCCAGGGCACTGAACAAACCGAAGTTTCATTTTTAGTGCGCCGGCTTAGCGAGCGGCCATCGCATTTTGCGCGGGCCCGCTTTACATGCACATACAACCTGGCGGACTCTCAAGAAGGGGCCGCCTTCAATCGGAGGATTCAATGGTTTCTAAACTTTTCGTGGGTAATCTACCCCACAGCACGAACGACCAAGCCCTGAACGATTTTGTAACCACCGCGGGGTTTCACGTATCGTCAGCCGTGGTGATTTGCGACAAGATGACGGGTACATCGCGGGGATTCGGCTTTGTCGAGCTTGTTGAAGGTGAAGACCTCCAGCGGGCCATCACCGGATTGAATGGTCAGGCCCTGGAGGGCCGCGCGTTGACCGTGAATGAGGCTAAGCCCCAGCGAACCAGCTCTGCGCGCCCATAGACGGACTTTGGATTTCGAGGTTGATCCGATGGGGAGCGGTGGTTCTGGAGATCCTTCTCACTCTGGTCGATTCAGGGGTGGCTGCGGGTTCAAACCCATCAACGCCTTGACACGATTGAGTGTCTCTTCGGCCCTCGGACGAACTCGGTCTGCACCCTCGCGGAGGACCTGGTCGAGATATCCCGGATCCGACAGGAGCTGGAAGTACTGATCCTGTATCGGCTGAAGGGTTGCTATGACCAGGTCAGCCACTTCACGCTTCAGGTAGTTGTATCCCTTTCCGTGGAAGTGCGATTCGATTTCTGCGCTATTCCTCCCCGATAAGACGTGGAAAATCTCCATGAGATTTTTCACCCCCGGCGAGGCATGATCGAAGCGGACCTCATTCCCCGAGTCTGTGACCGCTCGCATGATAGAGTCACGAATGGCCTCCGGAGCTTCCGTCAGTCCAATGGAGTGCCCCTTCTTCTGCGCTCCCAGGCTTTTGCTCATCTTGACGGTGGGATCATCCAATCCCATGATGCGTGCCCCTGCGCTCCGAATTATGGGTTCCGGTAGAACAAAAACCTCCCCAAAAAGACCGTGAAATCGTTGCGCGATGTCACGGGCCAACTCCACATGCTGTTTCTGGTCTTCTCCTACGGGCACCCCGTCTGCCTTATAGAGGAGGATGTCGGCGGCCTGAAGGACAGGGTAATCGAGGAGGCCGGTACTGACCGTCGCCAGCCGGTCTACCTTCGATTTGTATTGAGTCATCCGTTCAAGCCAGCCGACCGGCGTGACACAGTTCAGAAGCCACGTGAGCTCGGCGTGTGCAGAAATGTGGGACTGTATGAAAATGACCGACTGCTTCGGATTGATCCCGCAGGCAATAAGAAGTGCGGCCGCCTCCAAAATCTCCCTCTTAAGCCCGCTCGCCCTTACACTCTCCGGAATCGTCAAGGCGTGGAGATCAACGATGCAAAAAATACTGTCGTATTTTGATTGGTCCTCCACCCACGGTTTCACAGCCCCCAGATAGTTCCCCAGGTGAATCTTTCCGGTCGGCTGGATTCCTGAAAAGATGCGTTTTTTAGGTCCAACTTGTGTCATGGCCCCTCGTTCCCTTCAAAACCACGGATTTTCAAATAACCAAAGTAAGTATAGTGACACTATGACCC
>JBAVHJ010000407.1:0-4042 GCA_049685715.1 Terriglobia bacterium
ATCGGCAGAGCCAGCAGTAAGATTGCAACCGCCACCTTCACGGGTCTCCGACCCCGCTCCAGGATCCGTGCGACCATCGCGCCCGCCAGGATACACATCGGCGGAAAGATCGGGAGAATATGGCGCAGGCCGGCGTTCACCTTGCTGCCCAGGCTGGGAACGAGATAGATGACTACGGCGAGCAAAAGAAGAAACCACCGCCAATCCCTGTCCCGGACGACCACATAGAGACCGTAGACAAACCCGGAGATGAAAAATACAAGGATCGGGATCGGGAGCTTGATCGCGAGGGCGAGCGGATAGTAATACCACCAACCGGTACTCGAATAGTGCCCCGCCAGAAAGCCCGGCCAACCCGTGCCCGTGACTTGAAACACGCTCTCGATTCCGGCCAGCAGGGTCGTGGGAAGAAGAGACGAGAGAACTCGAGATACACTGGAATGGAGCGGAACATGAGAAAGGTGCGGCCGGAACAGCTCCAGCCCATATCCGAGGTTCACGATCCCGATAATCAGGACCGCCCCTGCCAGACCATGCATCAGGTGGTTCTTGAGAATAATGGGGTGAGCAATGGTGGGTTTCGAGGATCTCCTCTCCCGGTGAAGAAAAAATGCAGTGATGAAAACGATCCCTGCGAGGCCGAAAAGCAACAACAATGAGAATTTTGTCAATATCCCGATCGCCAGCACTGCGGCCAAGTGCAAAGCTCTCCGCAGATCGGGAGAAAGCAGATAAAGCCATGCCGCATAGAAAAACCATAAGTAAACGAGAGCCGAGGCGAGGTCGTTTTTGACAAGCATCGCGTTGGCGATGATGTTGGGCTCGAGGGTAACCAAAAACAGCGCAACCAAGGCAGCGCAGCTCCCGAAGAAACGACGCCCCACAAAATAGACCCATCCTCCCAGGGCACAGGCAATAAGCACCATAGGCACCCGGGACCAAAAAATCATCCGGAAGTAAAGCGGGGGAGGATTGGAATCGAAAAACGTGTTTCCGAATTTCCAATGAATTCGGTCCTGCCAGCTCGAATCCTCCAGTGGCAGCCGGGGATCGAACGCCAGCAGCGGCACGGCGCTGATCACACGCACCAGCGGCGGAGTGTCTTCCCCCAAGTTAACCTCGCCGGTTTTCAGGAAGGCATAACCCACGGCAATGTTGGCGGGCTCGTCAATGGTCAGCGATTTCCGGGGGATCAGGGTCAAGACGTGGATGAAAAAGAGGAGCAGCAGGAGGGCAGCGAGAGGGCTTGCACAACGTTCGAGAAGGGGCGCAGCGTCCGGTTTTCTGTTCATGTCATCGTCGGAGCTCTGAATTGATGGCACCGTGCCGGCGCTTCACCCCCTCTTGAAGTTTGAAAAACCATTACCGGTGGCGGAGCGGTGCTATCCCAGGGGGCGGGGGATGATCCGCTGAAGTAAATCGCTCCTCGAGGGCGAAAACCGCGTTCAAAACGGAAGTTTCACTGCTTCTGGAGCACCTCGAGTTATCCGGGAGCAAATTTAACCCGAACGAAGAAAGCCGTGGTATGCAGAATCTTCAAACACGGTTTTACAAGATGGCCGCCGGTGACCCCCGCATGCTCGAAGCGCCTGACCGAGGGGCCCTAGTGCGCTTTCTTCTTGAACATGGTATTTCCCAACAGCCCACCGAGCGCGCCAAAAATTGAATAAAAAATCAACGAGAAGATGAACCCGAAAATTATCATCCCGATGGCGAACCCGGGGGAGAAGAGATGGAGCATGAATTCGCGCATTTGCGGAGGGAAGTCAGGATTCTGCTCCAGCATCCTTTCTATCATTTCACGTTGAAAGGTCCCGGCAAAACGAACCATGAGGAGCCGAACGGGAATGGAAATAATGGTTGCCACCACGGCCGAGACCATTCCGCTCTGCATGCCCAGCAGCGCCGCTTCGCCTCCCATCATGATCGGGACTTCTCTCGTATAAATGTAGGCGGCAATCACGCCACCCAGAACAACCCAAAGGCAGAAGCAACAGTTGCCGGCCTGAATAAACGGGAGGCCCGACAAGATCCCTCCCACTAGTCCTCCCAGAAGCGCCGCTTTCATCTTGTTTGGCGGCGCACTCGTCGGCGCCATGCTGACCCCCGGCGGAGGCGGGGTCCATTGCCCCGGGGGGGGTGGAGGGGGTTGGGAAGACCACTGTGATCCGGGGGGTTGAACGGGGGGTGACGGAGGCGCCGTTGCAGTGGGCTGTGGCGATGGAGTTCCACACTTCTGACAGAATTTTGATCCTTCATCAATCGTGCTTCCACAATTCGGGCAAAAAACGGCCATGTCGCTCTCCCTTAACTAAGTGTCGATCCGTTTGCGGTTGGAAATCCTTTACGACTCTGCATCAGGAATCTGCGAATTCTCCCTTTCCGGAAATGCTCCCGTATATTCAATCCTCGGGTATGGACACCCTCCGGGCGGACTACTGCGGCGAATTCCCGGACAGGCTCGCCACCGAAATCTTGGTTACGCCGGTCCCTTCATCCGCGATGGTAATCGTCTTCCAGCTGTCCTGCGCGCTCACGTTCAATACGACCGTGTGTTTTCCTTCGGAGGTGGAATCAAATGCGTTCACCTTGCTGCCCAGGCGCCCCTTGTAAAACTCCACCACCTTATCGACGCTGTCTCTCGTGGTGAAGCTAGCGCCTCCGAAAGTACCGCCCTTTGCCCCTTCGCCCGAGATGCTGAAAGAACCCGACCCCTCCTCTGCCTGGGCACCGGGATAAATCGGGACGCCCAGTTTTTCTTCAGAAACCTCTGACTTCGCGTTCAGCTTGATCTGTCCCTTGGGGGTGTTGATGGAGACTTCTGCTTTCCCCCCCGGTCCTTCTTTCACCGAAACGTTATCGAGCACTGCCTTTTTGATGAACAGCCCGGCCCCCACGACGGCCACGACGATGAGAATGACGATGACCCCAAGGGCGATCAAGATCACCTTCAGGGCTCCGCCGGATTTCTTCGGTGGAGGCGCGGGTTGCCCTGCCGCGTAAGCAGGCGGGGCCCATTGCTGCTGTTGCGGCGGTGGGGGTACGGGCGGCGGTGCGACCCATTGCTGCTGCGGAGGCGGAGGAGGTGGTGGTGGAGCCGCCTGCACCGGTTGGGGCGCCGGGGCGCCACACGATTGACAGAATTTCGATCCCGTGACAATTGCAGTCCCGCATTTTGAACAATACAGAGCCATAAAGATCCTCCTTAGGCTTGAATACTCAATGAACCCTGAATGGAACTTCCCGGCCGACGCTCTTCAGCAGGACCAGACGACTTACGGTCTCTCAAGGCAGCTTCCTGCTTTCGATATCCGGAGGGCGGTCACAGCCTGCTGATCTCGGGAGCCTCTGTCATTCCGGTGGGTTTCAATTCTTCGGGTGCTTTGACAAAAATCTCGAAAATGGCTGGCAGTAAATAGAACGGCGCCACTATACCACAAAATCCGCCGGTCAAAAATCGCGAGATCGGGGTGCTCTGGCGAATCCCCACAAACTCGCCCCCCACGTCTGCGGCCATCAGACCCAGCGCGAGAAACAACAGCGTCCGGTTCTGGAGTCGGATTCGAAAAAGCCCGCCTGTCTTCCCATGCAACACCCGGCTCAACAGCGGAATCAACAGGAGACCCGCCAGTGCGCCCAAGTAAATCCCGGTGCAGCGATGGCACACAGCCAGATGATGACCGAATGCGAAAAACGACCGGTCTGCCCGCTGATGACACAACGGAGAAAACATGAAATACAATCCGGAAGCTACAACCGGATGCCCTTCCGCCCAGCTCCACGGAGCGGCAACGATCGCCAGGTTCCAGAGAATGGCGAGGGTGAGCATGATCGTGTAGACCGCTCGGGTTTTATATTGCTCGGTCATTCTGGTTCAGTCCTGAATCAAGGTGTCAGATCAAGCGATCAGCCTTCAGCTTTCAGAAACCGGTTTGCAGTCAATTGAATGGGAGTATTGAAAGAGAAACAGGATCATAAATCCAATGAATCCCATCCCACAAGGGATTGGATTCCTTCGCTTTGTTTGCTGACGGCCTATAGC
>JBAVHJ010000408.1:0-2065 GCA_049685715.1 Terriglobia bacterium
TGTGAATGGTGCTTGCGCGCCAAGCCTCTCTTTTGCGCCCAGCAAGTGGGAACCGGAGTCCATACCCAAGGCAGTCATGCGGAGTACATGCCCGCCTTTGCGATCTCAACCATGTTATTACCTGACAATATATCCTATGAACAGGCAGCGCCCATCCTCTGCGCGGGCTACACGGTGTGGAGCGGGTTGCGTCTGGCCGAGCCCAAGCCCCACGAGCGAATTGCAGTGCTGGGTATCGGCGGGCTGGGTCATCTCGGACTGCAATACTCCAAGGCGGCGGGCTTTGAGACAATTGCCATCACTCATTCGAAGGATAAGGAGAAATTCGTCCGTGACCTGGGCGCGGACGAAGTGCTTGCCGGCGGTGAGGCGCTGCGCGCTTTGGGAGGAGCGGATGTCATTCTGGCAACCAGCAATTCTTACAAAGCCACCTCAGATGCCTTGAAAGGATTGCGCCCTGATGGCAGATTGGTATTAATGGGTGCCTCGAACGAAACACTCGAGGTCACAGCGGAGCTTATCTTCCTGCGGGGTAGGGTCATCGGTTCAACTCAGAACCACCCGGAGTATCTTTACGAGGCACTCGATTATGCGGCACAGGGTAAAGTGAAAGTGATTGAGGAGACCTACAAACTGGAGGAAATTGGGAAAGCGTACGAGCGAGTGGCCAACGGGCAAGTCCGCTTCCGGGCAGTGATCACCGTCTAGACTGGCCCATGCGCGTTGTTGAAGCAAACCAACCGCCGAGGCGCCGTCTCGCGAAAAGAGTGGCGACTTCCGGCCGGGGACCCGTAGTTCGCTCGCCTTGGCGTTCTCGGCGTCTCATGCGGTGAAGTCTGGATTGTACGAATGGAATTCCTCCGTCGCCTGCGTCTGTCGAATCTCTCGTCCTTTGAGTTCAACCCTTTCCTTATCCATGTTCTTTCCTTAAGCTTCGATTTCAACCCGAGCTTTGCTCGCTCTCCTTTTGCTGCTTTGTAGCGAGGAGGGGTCGCAGGTTGGTCAGCGTCTTCAACATGTTAAACCAGAAGGGGGCGCCGAGGCTCAACAACGCCGCCCCAGCGAGGATTCCTGCCAGGTGTCGCTTCCATTGCGGGTGGTACGGCAGGAAGTCCCATCCATGGTAAGGGTCCGGGACCAACTGAAACTCGGTTTTACTCAGGTCATCCTTGAGGGAAGTCACCTGCATTTTTAAAGCATCCATGCGAGTCTTGAGAGTCGCCTGGAGGACATCTCTAAATTTCACGACCAACCTTTCGGCCAGCTCGCTGTCTTTAACCTGTTCCCTGATCCAGGTCTCAGCTTCCTCACTGCTTTGAAGAGCCGGCGGATATCCGAGCAGTTTAGTCGCATCAGGACTCTCCACTTTCAATTGTTTCATCGCGTCAACGAAGGGAGAGGAGGAGGTTTTGCCAAGGACATCGGCCGCTTGCCGGGTGATGGTTTCAGCGCTTCCCACGAGGCTGGCACGCACGGCGGCGTCGGAGGAAAGCTGAGTCGAGAGCCGGAAGGCATCCAGGTGTAGTACAAAGGCCACGAGGATCGAACACACCACGGTCCAGATCCGCATCTGCATGGCAAAGCGCTGAGAAACACGATCCATCGTGGAATTGAACCCTTGTTCGATATCTCCAATAGCCTTTTGTGCGCTTGAGACCAACTGTGGAAAAAGCGTATCCATGCCTTTGATCAGATCGGGCGATAGGCTTTGGATTTTTTGAGTCACCAGGTGAAACCGCGCATCGGCATTGGCGTCGCTCTCGTTGAGCGCATCTTCGAGGTTCTGCTGCCATTTCCCCGATTCGCCTTCTAGGAGCGGAGCGTGTGCCATCGTCCGCAAAGCAAGCACGAACTCCTCCTGCCGAATGGCAGAGGCCAGTTTCCACTGGGAGACGAGCCGTTCGACCCACCCGACCCTCTGAACAATCCACAATAGCCAGGGCAATCGCTTCTCAAACTTCGAAAACGTGGAATCGGAGATGGAGGGGTGACGGAGAATCTTTTCTGCAATCTCACGGGCATGTTTTTCCAGGTCCGGATCAATCGACCGGAGCAACTCCTCAAT
>JBAVHJ010000409.1:0-1760 GCA_049685715.1 Terriglobia bacterium
GCGTAAATGCATGGTCGCCGCGTGACTGCAAGGGGAGCTCGGACGAGCGTCTCTTGGCTCAGAAAAACCGCAGCCTAGACCTGCTGACGGAGGTTGGGACGCAGTGTGAGCGAGCCGTCATCGTTCAGCTTCTGGTGACAAGCCCACCGCACGGGATAGCGCATTGCCTTTACCTCAATCTCAGCTCTAAGTTTCAATCCTTTCCAATCTGTGACGTTCGGAAGCACGAACTGTGCCTGCCGAATCTTGCCCGGTAACGGGTAACCGGCGTCCAGACAACCGCTCTTGAGCACCTTTCCGTCCTGGCTCTCCACGGTCACCCTCAATACGCCGGGCACACCCGCGATGCCGTCATTTGCGAAGCCGACAATTAGCCCCAGGTAACCATCGTCCTTATAGCTCCAGATGAAGGACGGCCTCACCCGATAGCCAATTCGGCGATTGATCCGGTCGAACGCTGCCGGATAAGCCTGGTAGTAGCTCATCAGATTCTTTGCGCTGATCTGGTGAAAGTTCCAGAGCGACCAGTAATTCGCCCCGACATCCATCACCTGAGCGATCATGTTCTCTGCTGGGGATATCCCTTCATATCCGACGCGTGGATCGGGAGGTTTACCCGGAAGCCCCTGCTCGAGCAATGCCGCGATCCAGGGCGGGCGATTGCTGAGCGCTTCAATCTGCTCGTTCTCAATAAAGATGGTATCGCTCCGAATCCAATTGTTGCTGCGGACCGTGCGGTCTACCAGTTCTGAATTGCCAACCCGGCTATAGTCCGGTTGAGTATTGGTCAGCAGGGGAGTCTTCTTAAAGTGCTCGAGCTGGACGTCGAGCATATTGGTCCAGGTCCGCTCTGCTGTCACGTAATCGGGAAAGGGATTGTTGCCGAATGGCCAGGTATGCCCTTCACCCCAGAAGCCATACATGAAAGTATCAATAAACTCGATGAGCGGGTTGCCATCGAATTCCGCCGCCAGCTGGCCAACCAGTTCTTTGAATGCCTGCTGAAAAAAAGGATGGTCAAACCGGGGCTGATAACGCGAATGCGGGTTCTCCAAATATCTTTTTGCTGAAGCGCTGCCTTCCTGGTCGCTAAGCACCAGATCGACTTTCGGCACCTTTTCGAGGACAAAATCCGGGAGGGCCGCTTCGTGTGTATAGTCCGGCGCGCACATCTGAATTCGCAATCCAATCCGCTTGTTGTTCTTCTTCGCCAGGTCAAAAACCAGCTTCAGGTAGTCGGGCATTTGCAGGCGTCCGGGCCGCGGCTGCACTTCCCTCCACGTGGGGCGGATGTAAAGCTGCTGGCCCAATGGAAAGCGAGCCAGGTCTTCGATTGCCTGGGGAATGTTGTCCGCCTTGATTTCGTCCGTGCCGCTGTCTGCTGTGATATAGGTCACCAGCCCTTTGCCATAGTTCGGCACGACATCTTCCGAAGCAGTTGTTGTCATCACTACATCGTCAGTAGGAATAACGGCATCGGGCGGGTATTGAGGGAACGGACCCTGATTGGGGCGATCGGTCACCTGGGGACCGGAGCCGAAGTCGTAGTTTCCCCAGTCGTGGGCGGGAACCTTCCCCTGCGCTTTGCCCATTCCAAGTTCTGCAGCTACTGCAACAGCGACAGTGCTTTTTAGAAAATCTCTACGTTTCATAGGCTTCTCCCCTCTTTCTGACGCGGACGCGGCATTTGTAGAGCGAATTGCTTCTTCCTCCGCAAATCCTCCGCCAATACTACGGTTCGTAGGACAGCGCGACTAAAA
>JBAVHJ010000410.1:0-1633 GCA_049685715.1 Terriglobia bacterium
CCTCAACGGTCATCCCACTGTCCCATTCGTCATTCTCGAGAATACGCATCGAGGCCAGGCCCACCGATTGAACTCCCGGAATCGCGCTGAGGCTTTCGGTTAATTGCTGATAGAAGATCTTCGTGTGTTCGGGCGTGTAGCCGCCGAGCGACGGGTCAATATTGAACCCCACCAGCCGCTCCGCCGGAAAGCCCGAACCCAGGCGGCTCAGGTTATTCAGGCTGCGAAGGAAAAGTCCGGCGCCGATCAACAGCAGCAGCGAAAGAGAGACCTGGGTGACGACGAGGGTCTTGCGCAGTCCTCCATGCACGCCGCCTACAACGGAGCCCGCCTGATCTTTTAAGGTCTTCCCGATATCCGGCTTTGTGGTCTTCAATGCCGGCACGAGACCAAAGACGAGCGCGGTCATAATCGTCACACCCAGGGTGAACAGAAGGATTCGAAAATCAGGCGCCGCGGAGATACTCAAGCCCCCGGAATCGGCCGGCAAATAGACCGCCAAGAGCGCCCGGTCTGCCCAAAAGGCGAAGGCGAGGCCTGCGAGACCGCCCACCGCGGAAAGGCAAAGGGTTTCCACCAGAAGCTGACCGACAATTCGTCCCCGGCTCGCACCCACCGCCAACCGCACCGCAATCTCCCTCTGCCGGCCAGTCGCCCGGGACAGCAGGAGGTTCGCCAGGTTGGCGCAGGCAATGAGCAGCACGACACCGGTAATGGCCATCAGCACCCACAGTGGGGTCGAAAGTTCCTGACGGACATAAGATCGACCCTGCGACCCGGGCAGCGTGTCGATCCAGCATTTGAGAAATTGCTCCCGATCATACGCCGAGGCGCGGCTGAACGCAGCCTCGCGTACCTCCATCTCAAGCATCGAATGCATGAAAGGCTGCAGCGACGCTTTGGCCTGTTTCAGCGTCACCCCCAGCTTCAACCGTCCGAACGCATTCACCCAGCGGCTGCGGCGGTCCTTGAGCATCTCCATGGGGACAATCACGACTTGTTGCTGCATCATGACGGGAATGAACAGCTTCGTGGAATGGCCTAATTCCACGCCCTCGAAGCCCGCCTGAGCGACTCCGATGACGGTCAGATCGTGCTTGTTCACCGTCACTGTTCTACCGAGGATCGACGGATCACCGCCGAAGCGCTGTTTCCAGTAGTCGTAGCTCAGTACCACCAGGGGATGTCCGTTGGGAACGCGATCATCGTCGGGTGTAAACGGACGCCCCAGCACCGTCGTCACCCCGAGGGTGTTGAAATAGGTTCCCGATACCAGTTCGGCTTCCACGCGCTCCGACTGCCCCCCAAACGTGAGGTTCACTGGGGTCGGAAAGCGGCAGAACATATCCGAAAAAACCTCGTTGTGGTCCTGAAAATCACGGTACATCGGATACGAGATCGCGTTGCCGCCCCAGTTGTTGCCATAATGGCGACCTCGCATGGTGAGCAGCACCAGTTGTTGCGGATTCTTTACTGGCAGGAGCCGGAGCAGGACCTGATCCAGCAAAGTGAAGATGGCGGTGTTCGCGCCGATACCGAGTGCCAGGGTCAGTACCGCCAGGGCAGTGAACAACGGATCCTTCACCAGCACACGTGCGGCATACCGAATGTCGGCAAGAAGATGGTCCATTCG
>JBAVHJ010000411.1:0-9372 GCA_049685715.1 Terriglobia bacterium
TACCTATGAGACCTTGTTGCGGGCGGCCCACTCTGTTAAGGGAGCGGCCCGCATCGTGGATCATAGTATTGCTGTCGAACTCGCCCACACGATGGAAGATTGGTTTGTCGCGGCTCAACGTGGAAATGTGACCGTCCCCAAGGAACAAATCGACATTCTGCTCAACGGAGTCGATCTCCTGACTCAATTGGCCCAGGAGCCACCGGACGCAAACGCATTAAAGGGGGAAGTGGAAGCTCTCTTGGCCGCCCTGTCAGCGTCCAAGGCCTCACCGGACCTCCCCGCCTCGACTTCCGTCGCTGCCCCTCGACCCTCGCGCTCCGAGACGGCCTGGACCGTCCCACGACCGCCGGGGGCCGACTCGAAGCGCGCCCTCCGAATCACAACCGAAACCCTGGATCGTCTGCAGGGACTCGCGGGTGAGACGCTGGTGGCTTCTCGCTGGTTCGATCAATATGTGGCTACCATGACGCAACTCAAGAGTCTCCATCAGGGGATGTCCCATTCTCTTGACGTCTTGCAAGACGCACTGGCGGAAGGGAAACAGAATGAAAGGACAGCAGGCCATCTCCTGGAACTGGTCTCCAAGACCGCCGCAAATCAGCAGGCCTTGTCCAAACATCTTGAGGAGATGGAATCTTTCGATCGCCGGTTCATGAACCTCTCTCACCGCCTTTATGAGGAAGCGCTGGATTGCCGCATGCGTCCTTTTGGTGATGGGATAGAAGGATTCCCCCGGATGGTGCGAGACCTGGCGCGCCGATTCAAAAAAGAGATCCGGCTCGAAATCAATGGTCACGCCACTCCAGTTGACCGGGATATCCTGGAACGGCTGGAGTCGCCGTTGAACCACCTTCTGAGAAATGCCATTGACCATGGTATTGAGCTCCCGGAGGAACGGCGACAATCCCACAAGCCGGAAGTGGGCACTATCCGGCTCGAAGCCCAGCACCGGGCCGGCATGCTTGTCATTCTGGTGGCCGATGATGGGAGGGGGGTCGATCTGGAAACACTCCGGAAGATCATTGTGGAAAAGGAACTGGCCCGGTCCGAAGTCGCTCAGCGGATGAATGCCCAGGAACTGCTTAATTTCATGTTTTTGCCGGGCTTCACCATGAAGCACGACGTGACCGAAATCTCCGGGAGGGGTGTGGGGCTGGATGTTGTGCAGTCCATGGTCAAGGAGGTTGGCGGCACCTTGCATGCTTCCACCCGACCGGGCCAGGGAATGCAGATTGAGCTGCAACTCCCCCTGACGCTCTCCGTCATGAGGGCGCTGCTGGTGGAAATTGGAGGGGAACCTTATGCCATCCCTTCGAGCCGCATTACCCGGGTCTTGAAAATCCCCAAGGGAAAAATCGAGGTCCTGGAGGGTCGACAGTTCTTTTCCCTGGGAACCCGGCAAATCGGTTTGGTGACCGCCCACCAGGTTCTAGGTTGCGAGGCGTCCGGGATCGGGAGCGAGGAGATATCCATCCTCCTTCTTGGAGAGGCCAATCGAATGTTTGGTGTGGTGGTTGATCGCTTCTTGGAGGAAAGGGAACTGGTGGTTCGTCCCTTGGATCCGCGCCTTGGAAAGATCCAGGACATCGTCGCCGCAGCTCTCATGCCGGATGGCTCTCCGGTTTTGATCGTTGATGTCGAGGATTTGATCCGATCCATTGAGACCATGATTAGCGGTGAGCGGTTGACCCAGATTACTAAGTTCGGCGCTCCAGGAGGAGTCAGGAAGCAAAAGCGCATCCTGGTTGTGGATGATTCGTTGACGGTGCGCGAACTGGAACGAAAGCTCCTGGATAGCCAGGGTTATTCAGTTGAGGTCGCCGTTGACGGGATGGATGGCTGGAACGCCATTCGGACCGGGCACTACGATTTGGTCGTCACGGACATCGATATGCCCCGGTTGGACGGGATCGAGCTCGTGACTATGATCAAGAAAGATGCCCGTTTTGGTTCGCTTCCGGTGATGGTTGTATCCTACAAGGATCGCGATGAAGATCGTCACCGCGGGCTAGAGGCAGGGGCTGACTATTACCTGACCAAGGGGAGCTTTCATGAGGAGGCCCTGTTGCAGGCTGTCGTGGACTTGATTGGGGAGGGCGAGGCATGAGGATTGCCATCGTTAATGACACACCGATGGCTGTGGAAGTCCTGCGACGGTTCCTGGAGGGGTTGCCGGATCACGAATTGGCTTGGGTGGCCCATGACGGCAAAGGGGCCGTGGAACAATGTGCGAAGGATGTTCCCGATCTGATTCTGATGGATCTGATTATGCCGGTCATGGATGGTGTTGAGGCGACCCGGCAAATCATGGCCCAATCCCCTTGCGCGATCCTGGTTGTCACGGCCTCGGTGAACAAGAATTCCGCCAAGGTATTTGAGGCAATGGGGGCTGGCGCCTTGGACGCCGTTCGCACGCCGATCATGGGAAGCGGCGTCAAAGCCGAAGGCGCCATTTCCCTGCTGAAGAAGATCAGCACCATCGGTCGGCTGCTTGGAAGGTCAAGAAGCCTGGGGAGGTTGACCAAATCTGAGCCGGCGGTGTCACGTACCGTCAGCGAACAGAATCGACTTGTGATCATTGGAGCTTCCGCGGGAGGCCCGACGGCCCTGGCCACTATTTTGGGTGGACTGCCCAAGGAGTTTCCGGCGGCCATTATCGTGGTTCAACATGTCGACTCCCAATTCGCACCCAGCATGGTCGAATGGTTGAATGAGCATTCGGCCCTGCCGGTACACATCGCGAAAACCGGAGATTCTCCTCAGAGTGGAACCGTTCTGGTCGCGGGTTCCAAGGACCACCTCATATTTGCCGACTCCAAAACGCTCGCTCTCACAGCAGAACCCCTTGATTGTTCTTACCAGCCGTCCATCGATGTCTTCTTTGAAAGCGCGTTGCGGCATTGGAAGGGCGAGTTGATCGCAGTTTTGCTGACGGGAATGGGACAGGACGGTGCCAGGGGCCTGAAAGCCTTGCGGAATGCAGGGGTAATGACCATTGCACAGGATCGATTCAGCAGTGTGGTCTACGGCATGCCCAAGGCCGCTGCGGAACTGGATGCCGCTGCCCGGATCCTCCCTCTCGATAAGATCGGGAGGAGCCTGGTCAGTTCATTTAAAGTCCAAGGAATATGATGAAGCGGAACACACTCGAGAAAACCCTATGACTCCTACTGATGCCACGGACGTGAACTATCCCCATGCAGCTTCCACTGACTCCATCCGGGTCTTGCTGGTCGATGACCAGACCTTGGTGGGAGAAGCCGTTCGCCGCTTGCTATCCGATCAGGGGGACATTACCTTTTGTTACTGCTCTGACCCGGGACAGGCCATCCACCAGGCCAACAAGATCGACCCGACCGTCATTCTTCAAGATCTCCTCATGCCGGAAATCGACGGACTCACCCTGGTGCGGCGTTTTCGTGCGAACCCAGTCACTTCGGAAGTACCCATCATCGTCCTTTCCACAAAAGATGATCCACAAATCAAGAGTCAGTCGTTTCTGGCGGGCGCCAATGATTACCTGGTGAAACTGCCTGACAAAATCGAACTGATCGCCCGGATCCGTTATCACTCCAGGGCCTTCCTCAACCAGGTCCAGCGAGCCGCGGCATACCAGGCCCTCCAGGAGAGTGAACGAAAACTGTCCGAGAGTAACGCGTCCCTGCTGCTGCTCAACCAGAGACTCGAGGAGGTCAATAAAAAGATCTTTGAGATGGCGAGGCGAGACCCGTTGACGGGTCTGTTCAATCGCCGGGTTCTGGACGATGAATTGATGAGAAATGCCGAGCGCTCCATTCGTGAATGTCACCCGCTGACCGCCCTGATCCTCGACCTGGATTACTTCAAATCCGTGAATGACAGCTTCGGTCATCGGGTCGGGGACGCCATCTTGATCTCCATCGCCGAATTCCTCGTCCGAAATGTCCGTCCCTATGATGTAGTGGCACGCTTCGGGGGGGATGAATTTGTCATTCTGCTCCCTAATTGTGACCTGGAGAAAGGGATCCAGACGGGTGAGAGGATTTGCGGCCAGTTGAAGAATTTGAAGGTCGCGGACTGCCCCCGCACGATCACAGCGAGTGTAGGCGTGGCGGTCCTGCTCCCCGGGCAGTCCGCTCAACGTCTTCTGGAGCGCGCCGACACGGCCCTCTATACTGCCAAGAAGAATGGCCGGAATCAGGTGGCCGCGGAGTTCGTCCCCCAGTCAGTCGCCTCCCTCGCCGTCCCGCCTCGACCCGATAACGACGAGGATCCACCCACCCGCACCTAAGCCCCATCGTTAAACTATCTTCAGGATCATGGGAGCCAGACCGGAATCCAGCGTCTCCAAGCGATGATCTCTCCACCCTCTACCCAACACCTCGGCATTTTGCTTCAATAGCATTTTTGCTACGGCGCGCCCAACCGCGATGATACAATCATGAGGTTGGGCTGAATTCTCTGAATCTGCCTCAGAATGATTTCGGGTGGAACTTTCTTTGACTCGGGTCATACCGCCGAGGGAAGGCCGGCCGCCGGCTGCTGCGGCAGAGTACTGTGACACCGGGATCTCCTCAACTTCCAAACTTCGTCCGGGGAGACTCTCCGATCGGACGCGGACGGGGTGAGGCTGCCATCGCCCTCATCTCTCGCTCCGGGAGCAGAGCATGACACTCGCACGATTTGTCTACAAGAATACCTTCCGTAACAAGCGCCGAAGTCTTCTCACCGTCCTGAGCATCAGCTTCTCGCTTCTGCTGTTGACCCTGATGATCACGGTCTATCGTGGGTTTTATATCGACCAGGGATCGGCTGATTCGGCGCTTCGGCTGATCACCCGACACCGCGTGTCGCTGAACTTCTTCATGCCATCTTACTACCGCGAAAAGATTCGGACCGTCCCCGGGGTGGTCCAGGTTTCTCCCATGAACTGGTTTGGCGGGGTTTACAAGGACACCAAACCGGAAAATTTTTTCGCGCAATTCGGAACCGACCCCCAGGAGATTTTCAAGGTCCACAACGAGTGGAAAATCCCCCCGGACCAGCTGACCGCCTGGCAGCGGGATCGCGCGGGAACCGTGGTCTCCACCACCCTCGCTAAAAAATATGGATGGAAGGTCGGGGATCGCATCGTGATCAAGGGCGATATTTTTCCTGTCGATTTGGAACTCACGATCCGAGGGATCTTTGATGCCGGGGAGACATTCAACTCCTTGCTCTTCGACAAGGATTACGTTGAGGAAGCCGTCGGCTGGGCCAAAGGTCAGGCGGGCACTTTTGCGATCCGGGTGGGGTCCCCCGAAGATGTTTCCCGGGTGGCAACGGGGATTGACGAAACGTTTCGCAACTCCCCGGCGCCGACGCGAACGGAAAGCGAGAAGGATTTTCTTTTGGAGTTTGTCGCCATGCTGGGTAATGTGAAGGCCTTCATCCTGAGCATTGCCCTGGCGGTCACGTTCGCCATTCTGCTGGTCTCCGCCAACACCATGGCAATGTCGGTCCGCGAGCGTATTCGAGAAGTCGCCGTCCTGAAAACCCTGGGATTCACCCGGTCGACAATCCTGGTGCTGTTCGTCGCGGAGGCCATGTTCCTGGCCCTGGTGGGAGGCTTTCTGGGCGCTTTCGCGGCCCGAGGGCTCATCGCGGGCGCGAGCCACTCGCCCATGGGCGATATGATGGCAGGCATGAAAGTGACCGCCCCGACATTCGTCATCTCCCTGGGGGTAGCCGCCCTGGTGGGGTTCGCCAGCGCCTTTGTGCCAGCCTTTCGAGCCTCCCGCTTGAATATTGTTGAGGGCCTGAGGCACATTGGATGAATGCGGATTGCCGATTTCGGATTGCGGAATGCGAATAACTGATTTTAGGTCGTCGCTTTGTTCTTTGTAAATTGACCCTTGGAATTTGGGTTTTGTTTGGAATTTGGTCTTTGGATTTTGGAATTTGTTTTTAGCTTATGGCCATCCCGATTACTTACAACATACGAAACCTGCGGTTGCGGTTGGGTGCGACCATGATGACCGCCCTGGGCATCGCGCTCACCGTCACCGTGGCCCTGTTCATCATGGCGCTGTTGAGCGGTTTGAAGAGCGCCTTCACGACGAGTGGTAGCCCCTTGAATGTATTGGTTCTGCGCAAGGGCTCCACGGCGGAACTCAACAGCACCGTCACCCGGGCTCAGATGCAAGACCTCAGGTACTTGACCGGGGTTTCCCAGGATAATCGGGGGGAACCCCTGGCCTCCGGGGAAATGGTGGTTGTCATTGTCCTGCCACGAAAAAACGGTTCGGGAGAAACCAACGTCACCGTGCGAGGGATGACACCGGCGGGTTTTAAACTCCGTCCCACGGTGCAGCTGGCTGAAGGTCGATGGTTTGCCCCGGGGCAGCGCGAAGTCGTGGTCAGCCAGTCGATCCCCGGGCGATTCGACAACACATCGCTGGGAAATACCCTCGCATTTGGAAAGGGGAAATGGACCGTCGTGGGAATTTTCAATGCGAAGGGGACGGCACACGAGTCCGAGATTTGGGCGGATGTGAACCAGATGGGTTCGGACTTCGACCGCACCGAGTACTCGTCGGTCCTGCTGAAGGCCACCGATGCCGTGGCAGCCGATGCGTTGAAGCACCGCATGAGCGACGATCAGCGACTCAAGCTGGAGGGGATGATTGAAAAGGATTATTACGCGGACCAAACCCAATCCGGACGACCCATCCAGTTCGTGGGCACGCTGGTGGCCATCATCATGGCCATTGGATCCTGTTTCGCTGCAATGAACACGATGTACGCTGCGGTGGCCTACCGCTCCCGTGAAATCGCCACGCTCCGCATACTCGGGTTCTCACGCCCCAGTATCTTGACCTCTTTTGTCATAGAATCCGTGTTGTTGTCGGTCCTGGGCGGTTTGATCGGGATCGTTTTGATGCTCCCCTTCAACGGCCTGACAACCGGGACCTCAAACATGATGACCTTCAGCGAAGTGGTTTTCAAACTTAAAATCACACCCGCAGTGGCTTCCACGGCATTGGGGTTCGCCATCATCATGGGGCTTTTTGGAGGACTGGCCCCCGCCTGGCACGCCGCCAGGGAAAATATCCTGACGGCACTGAGAGACTAGCCGTTGGGACAGGAGACTTTCGTGCGCCCGGATTCCCAGATCTTATCTCGCCTCTCTTGTTTCATCGAAGACCGGTTGGCTGCTCATATGACACAATGAACCTGTGAAAGCACGGTGCCTTGATCACGCTTCCTTGAAACTCCTATGCCAATTGACACTAAGTACGACGAGCTCAAGAACCTCAAGATTGACCGCACCAGTGGACCGAAAAACTCCTCGAGTTGGTCGAATCGGTACATCCTGATTGGGATCGCCGTGGTGGTCTTGTTGAGCCTCTCGATGCTGGCCTATCGGGTCCTGACACCGGCGGCCTTAGAAGTTGAAGTCACCCGCGCTGTCGTTGAAAGCTCCGGCTCGCCGTCCATCATCCTGAATGCGGCGGGCTACATCGTCGCGCACCATAAGATCAATGTGAACTCCAAGGTGACCGGGCGGATCGCCTGGATAGGCGTCGAAAAAGGCGACAAAGTCAAGCAGGATCAAGTCCTGGTTCGCCTTGAGGATCGGGAATTCAGCGCGCAGGTAGAACAGGCCCGAGGCGCGACGGACGCCGCTGCCGCCCGACTGAAGGCCCTGGAAACCGGTTCGCGGCCCCAGGAGATCGCCGGAGCCCTCCACAACCTGGAACAGGCCCGAGCGAATCTTGTGAACGCCAAAGCGACCCTGGATCGCACTCGTGACCTCGTCACCCAGGGGGTTTTCACGCACCAGCAGCTCGATGATGCTATCGGACGTTACGATTCCGCGAAGGAGCAGGTCAGTTCCCTTGAAAAAGTTTATGAGTTGGTGCGCATCGGTCCGCGCCAGGAAGACATCGACCAGGCGCGCGGACAACTGGTCCAAGCACGGGGGCAGCTCAGTTATGCGCAAACCCTGCTGGACGCCACGGTCATCCGCGCCCCCGTCAGTGGAACCATTCTCGAGCGCACCGCTGAAAAGGGAGAGCTGGTCACGTCGCAATTTGCCAGTGGGGCCGAAGGCGGGCCACGTGGCTCCGTTGTCACACTGGCGGATTTGAATGACCTCCAGGTCGAGCTCGATATCAGTCAGGACGACTTCGCCAAGCTCAGCCCCAAACAGCGCGGCATCGTTACGACCGACGCGTATCCGGACCGCAAGTACGATGGGGTCATCGATGAAATCTCCCCGGAAGGAAACCGCCAGAAAGCCACGGTCCAAGTCAAGGTCAAGATCTTAAGTCCGGACGACTACCTGCGCCCCGAGATGAATGCGAAAGTGGCGTTTTTACCTCCCAGCGGGGACGGCAAGACCGTCCGGGGATCGAGCGCTGTGCTCGTCCCGCTGACTGCGGTTCATGACCGCGATGGGAAGAAGATTGTTCTGATCGCCTTCGAAGGAAAGGCCCTGGCCCGCGAAATCAAGATGGCCGGACAACGCAGCAGCGGCGTCATGGTGGCGGGACTGACGGGGGGTGAAAATGTCATCGTGAATGCACCGGCCGGCCTGAAGGAAGGCGACAGGATCCGGCTGAAAGAATCCAAGTGAAAGGATTTTATTGATGCAGACCGTCGCGGCCGAGCCGAAGGAAACCACGTCTTCTCCCAAAAAGATTGTCCAGGCCCGCGGCCTAAGCCGCGTCTTCCGCCGCGACAGCTTTGAGGTCAAGGCCCTGGACGATGCCTCCCTGGAAATTGCCGAGGGTGATTTCCTCGCTTTGATGGGCCCCTCGGGTTCGGGCAAGACGACGCTGCTCAATTTGATTGCAGCCATCGACCACCCAACCTCCGGCGAACTGCTGGTTATGGGCGAGAATGTGTTCAGGCTCAGCGACAAGCAGATCTCGCGCTGGCGCAACGAGCACATCGGCTATGTGTTTCAAACCTTCAATCTGATTCCGGTTCTCACGGCTGCTGAAAATGTTGAACTTCCGTTGCTGCTCACAGGCCTGTCCAAGTCGCAGAGGAAGGATCACGTCACGACCGCGCTCAAGCTGGTGGGACTGGAGGATCGCGTGAATCATTTGCCGAAGCAGCTCTCCGGCGGCCAGGAACAGCGCGTTGCTATCGCCCGTGCCATTGTGACGGATCCGACCCTCATCCTGGCTGATGAGCCGACCGGCGACCTCGACAGCCATTCCGCCACTGAAGTTCTTGAGATCCTGAAACGTCTCAACGAGGAATTCCACAAGACCATCGTTATGGTCACCCACGACCCTCACGCCGCCGCCTACGCCCACACCACCCGGCATCTCGAGAAGGGCCAATTATTGCCGGCGTGAGACAAGGGGTCAGGTGCCAGGTGTCGGGTGTCAGGGA
>JBAVHJ010000412.1:0-5681 GCA_049685715.1 Terriglobia bacterium
GGCATACACAGAACCCATGCCTGCGGCACCCCGGGCAGAACAGCCTCGGAAACATCAATTGGGGTCGTTTCGTTCCAAGCTCCATTTCTGTAACATGAGATGATTTCGGCCGACCTTTCCCCCTGAGCACGATCCATCGTCCTCCCGGGACGGAGTGGGTGGGGGGAGTGATGACGATCGCCTGCGCAGAGGGGCAGGGTATGCAATCACCGCGCCGGGGATTCGGGGAGGCGAGACGGGCGAGGTCACCGGCTCCCGCGCCCTCGTCGGTTCGAAGAAAGGGAGCAGAAAGACAGGCAAGTGAGCCGAGACCTTCCATTCAGCCAAATTTCAATTGGAGATTGGAGAGATAGGAAGCCAATTATGTTTCGTCTCGAGACGTCCACCGGGACGTCTCAAGGTCGGATGCCGAATGACATTCGCCGCAATGGAACACCTTTTGGATGGGGATCGGTTTGTGGTAGTGAGCCTTGTGCGTTGTTGCGCGTCGCCATTGATGGACGCGCCAGCGCCTGGATGAGGTTTCTCAGGTGGAGGGCTAGTGCCATCTTTTCCCAAGAATCTGGCCTTTTCCTTTGGGGTCGAGAGAGATTGTGATCTGCATTTGTTTTGCCGCGTCGGCCGGCATAGAGAATGAGGCGAATTGTTCCTTGCCGCCGGAATAGTACATCCAGTAAAGATTATAGGTCTGGCCTTTCTTGAGAACAGTGTAGAAGGCTGGAGCCTCTCCCCCCGCTTGACTGATGATCGGCGCGCGCTCGACGCTGTCAGCGCGTGTATTCGCGGAGCGAATGCGCAAATCGGGAAGCCGTCCTTTGGGGAACGGGTTGCCATGAACGAATGCAAAAAACCCTGCTACCTCTACAAAGTCGGGTGGAACAGTAGTCCGGTTGCTGGATCCTCCCAGCGATCGCAACATCGCGCTATTCGCAGCCGATTGGCGCATGAGCTCAAACCAACGGGAGCTTCCGACGTATCCGCCATAGACCCCATTCGACCCTGAACTTTGGGCGAATGAAGGACAAACCGCAAGGACCAGTGCTAAGCCCAAAAAACATTTCCATTTCATCGTGGGAGACCTCCGCAATTACTTGTGATTCCTCCAGCAATACCTTGTGATTGGCTTATTTCAAATCTATCGTCTCTTCCAGCATTGGATGCTGTCCCGATTTAATTGAAGACGCTCTTCAATGGCTACCTGCCGACAACGATTGGTGTGCCGTCATTGCCCAGGTAACTCAAAGTGACCGTCGAGGTCGCGCCGCTGGTGCCCATCAAGATGATCTGTGTTTGGTAGCCTCCTCCGTTCGCAATCTGAGGAAAGATGAGAGGCGTTGGGGCCGGTTGATTCACGTCCACGACAGGAAGTGTCGTGAGGAGGAAATCCCCCCGCACGTTTGTGAGTGACCGCAGGGTCAAGGCGGTGAAAGGAGATGAACTTGAGAGGTCCAACATTCCGGTGAACCCAGCGGGCAAGCCGGCAATGAGTTGCCCCACAAAAAGCGCATCATGTCCCATCGGTGCCAGATCCATTGTGTTTGTCGCGGTCCCTGCGGGGGTGCTTCCATCCGATTGATATGCTGTGGCGGTAATTCGGATGTCCGTGCCGCCGGGATTCGCAACGGCCAGTCCCGTGTCATGCCCGCCCGACTTGTCCACGTAGATTCTCGCGTGCGTCGTGCCGCCACTGGCGGGAACTCCCGACTCCGTTACGAGCACTCCGTTCTGCGTCAGACTCAAAATTGCGGCACTTATCGGAAGTGTCTTTCCCGCATCTGGCACCAGTTGTCCCCACCCAATATTCGATTCCGATCCATTGGTGACGAGCCGCAGAAAACCTCCCGCGGGAATGGAGTAAGGGAATGCGCCATCGATAGGGTCCACGCCCTTAAGCTGCAAAGGGAGTGTAGAACCGTTATTGCCATAGAAACGAAGGATTCCAGTCTCGGTTGAATTCGAGGTGTTCATCAAAATCAAAGTCGTTTGGTAGCCTCCTCCATCGGCGATCTGCGGAAATGAGAGTGCGCCGGCAG
Source organism: Terriglobia bacterium (assembly GCA_049685715.1). GTDB lineage: Bacteria > Acidobacteriota > Terriglobia > JAIQFV01 > JAIQFV01 > JAIQFV01. The sequence goes on from JBAVHJ010000412.1 coordinate 2,034, forward strand.
GGGTTGGCCTGGCAAGGTCGGCGACCGGCGTGCTGGTCAGCAACAGCCTCCCATGCTGATTGGTGGTCAGTCTGAGCGCAAGAACCGACACCGGCTGATCGCTGGTAATTTCGAGAGAGCCCAGGCCATCATTAATAAACCCCGCGGGCAAAACGAAATCAGGAGCCAACTGATCGAGAAACTTGGCCATGTGTTCACCCGGAGCCAGTTGGATATTACCTTGAGCCAGCATCATCGCGTTGCCATCCCGAAGCTTCAGGTTGAGGGTTGCCACCGTAGGATTAGGATTTACTGCGGCAAATCCGGTAAGAACATTAATCGTCCCATCGTCGGGTCCAGCAGTCACATGGGTTCGAGTGTCGACAAAAAAACGCACCGTGAGAGTGGGAGGTGAAACCGGAACCCCCACTTCGCTGACGACGACGCCCTCCTGGGTATAGCTGAACACCGCGCTCCCATAGGGTGCGCTTCCATCGTTGACCATAACTTCAGCATAGCCCGAGACCAGCGTACCGCTAGGGCCCCGAGTGGAGAAGGTCGCGGTCCCTGAGGCATGAATCAAACTCGGCATTGGCGGCGCAGTGAGCAAACTCGATATGACGTAGATGTGGCCGTCGGTCGACCCGGCGATGATATCCTGGAGACCGTCGCCCCTGTCCATGAGCAGCAGGCTGCCGACACCTTCGCTCGTGTCGGCATCGTGGATGAGCATCCCAACATTTTCCAAATACACACCACTGCCCTCTTTGGGTTGTGCGCAGTGCCCCCCCAACCCGATGACCAGGTCCGCTCCGCTAGTGGCCGGATTGACCTTACCCAGCGCCAGCGTGGGGACCCACCCCATACCGGTATAGCCGCCAAAGATGTGAGACCACACTTCAGAGTAGGTTGAGTTTCCAAATTTGAGGATGCGGACTGAGGAATTTTCGCTGTTGCCCAGCAGGATCTCATTCTTCCCGTCCGAGTCCCAGTCGGCGATTTTGCAATCCGTGAAATAGTTCATCCATCCGGTCTTTTGCCAAAGAACGGAGAATTTTCCTCCGGAGGTGTAACGGTAAATGGTCACAGAACCGGTATTCCAACCGTTTCCCCCGGTGACGACCACTTCGTTTAGACCATCCCCATCCGTGTCTCCAATGGCCACTTTGTCGAGATTTGCGGGAAAATCGATGTGGCCTACAGAAACCCAGTTGCCGCTTTTGTATTGATAGAGCGAGCCGTCGTATGAAACTACTTCGGGGATTCCATCGTTGTTTGCATCTCCGACAGCGACCGGCATGAAATCGATGGGGGTGGAATAGTATTTTCCGGAAGAAAACTTGATCATCTCGAAGGCTTTCAATAGTTCGACTTGCCCATCCCCATCGACGTCAGCAACCAGGAGCCACCATCCCTCGGGGTAAGTCATGGATGAGCCGTATCGATTCCACTTTTTCACGAGTTGGCCGTCCCGCCAGCCGTAAACCACCAGATCCTGGAATCGATCCGCCAAGTTGTCGCTGGGCAGGTAGCAATACATCACGATCACTTCCGGACTCCCGTCGCCGTCAATGTCGGCCGTTGCCATGCTGTAGATCATCATTCGGGGATCAGTAGGAGCAGGCACACGCTGTTTCAGGTGGTAAGAAGGAGGCGCCGCGAAGTTTATGCTCACGAGGAGAGGGTTAGACCAGGGGGAATAAGACCTCGGGGAAGCAGCACTGCGCGCCTGGGCCCTGACATTGTAAGTCTTGCTTCCGAAGAATGCATAGTCGGCGTATGGATTGGAGGACCAATCCGAATAGGTCCCGTCATCCCAATAGAACCGGTATTGGAGTGCCCCTCCATTGGAGTCGACCGCTCCGGCGGTGCTGAAATGATACTGCGTGTTGGAATCGCCCTGAATCGGCCCCGCAGGGATTGAAGGCGCCGCAACACTAGGACCCGCCCGTTGGAGGGTGACGTGGAAAGAGATCTGGTCAGCAGGCGAGCTTACTTCGGAAATGACCAAACCACCGGAACGTCCGTCAGAGAGGAAAGGCTGAGGATCGCTGGTATCCGAAATCCCCGTCCTTCCGGCACTGGATGTGAAAAAGGAGCTTTGTAGAGTACCATTGGCGAAAAGCGATCCCCCAGGACGGTAAACATACAACTCGTCAGGAGGGCCATAGGCATCCCCAACCCCATCTTGCGCAGTGTTGATGCGATACACCACGAGTCCTTCCCCCGGCAGGGATTGCTCAAACACTCCCACTTTCTTTCTGTATTCGAGCAGGAACCATTCTGTTTGCGAATACGGAGAAGCAATCCGGTACGTATTGTTGGCGGTGTCCGTTAAGGAACGCAATGAATAGACGCCGTCCTGGGAGATCTGGGCCGGCAGCGGGAGCCATCCGCCATAGCGGTATTTAAGATAGGCGCTCATATGTTGAGGCACTTTGGGCGTATCGGCCATCACATCCCAGGGACCCACAGAGCTGAACCAGTCTCCCAGCCTATCCTGCGAGCCCTCCTGCGAATAGCGATACAAGTCGGGTGCGCCCAGAGAGTGAAAGAATTCATGACAGAGAACGCCGACATAGTCCGATGACAGGAGCGACTCGATTTGTACATTGTAGGTGCCTATTTTCTTGCCATGGATCGTCGCGGTCGCTTCGAGCGCCACCGATTGGTGCGGCCAGAGCAGGGAAGACCAACCATCCGGAGCGCCGCGAATGATGAGGCAGACATTATCAATAAACCCGTCGCCGTTGATATCCACGTCAATCGATGATGGGACTTGACCGCTTATTGCCGCAACGGCCTTATCCAGAAGCCCGTGTTCGCGGGCAACATACTCGTCCGAGTTTCTATAACCCAGGGGATTGGTAACGGCATCGTAAGATTGATAGAACGCCCGAGGATGATCATCCTGGTAAGAAGTCGTCTTGGCTCCTGAGGTCGGATAGAAAGAGGAGCTGACTGATAGCTGATTGTACGATGCCTCCTTGAAATAACTATAGAGCGAGACGTCCCCGTTGCCGGATGCATTGAAAATATACGAATATTCGGAGAGAGAACTGGAAAAATCCAGATCGTCGGCAAAGCGAACGAAAATGACGATGTTGTTGAAGTTGCCTGTTCTGGGCGCTGCCATGAGAGCGGCCGAGGAATGCGTGGACGGTAGGGAATTGGCAAGCCTGGGATTCCCGGATTTATTAGCGGATCGGGCGGATTTGGGATCAAAAAAACGGGTTAGGGATCCTCGAGAGAGCAGCCCTTCTCCTTTGGAGAGCCCGGGCAGGTCCGGTCTTCCACGTCCAATAAGATAATCGGTGGGCCTGATTTGGCCATTGACTTCCTGACCGTATACCCAAGACTTGGTTGTGGGGTTCTGAACGGCAACATACCCCTCTTGATCGTGCAGATAATTCCGGTATTCGTCCCCTGTGGCAAAACATTGAACAAGCGACCCATCAGGCTGCCTCAGGGTGATGGGCACGTCCTTCAGCAATGCGGCATAAGCAAGAGAAGCGGATGCGAACACCACTGTGCCGAACATGAGGGCACGCACCGGGCTGCGCTGAAGAACTGCCTTGAGAGCCAGCCGAAGGGTGCAAATGTACCGTGTCAAAGAATTCCAAATCATTCTTTTCCTCCAAGGTTACATGGGTCCGAAAGGGATTCCGT
>JBAVHJ010000413.1:0-9381 GCA_049685715.1 Terriglobia bacterium
AAATAAGGCATCACCCCGGGTGATGCGTAAGGAGTCACAAGAACGATGGAAGCAAACAGCAACACCAGTCAATTTGGCGAACTCAATCCTGATCTGAAAAGCGACCAGGTGCGGGAGTTTGAAGACAAGCTCCAGCATCGCGTCGTCGGACAAGAGCGCGCAGTGCGCCGCATGTCCGGATTGTTTCAGATCTATCAATCGGGCCTGACCATTCCGGGCCGGCCGATCGGAAACCTCCTTTTCCTGGGCCCCACCGGCTCGGGTAAAACGCGGCTGGTCGAAGCGGCCGCCGACGTTTTGTTTGGGGATGAGCGCGCCATCGTCAAGATTGATTGCGGGGAGTTCCAGCACAGCCATGAAATTGCCAAGCTAGTGGGATCGCCTCCGGGATACCTCGGCCACCGCGAGACCCAGCCAGCCCTGACGCAGGAGGCGTTGGATCAGTTCCACAGTGATCGCTTGCGTCTGACGCTGGTGCTGTTTGACGAGATTGAAAAGGCGAGCGACGCCTTGTGGAAGCTCTTGCTGGGCATCCTCGACAAGGCCACGCTCACGCTGGGCGATAACCGCCGCGTGGATTTCTCCAAGTGCATCATTGTCATGACCTCGAACCTCGGCGGCAGCGAGATCAACCGCATGATGATGGGCACCGGCCTGGGGTTTGCCAGCGCCAATCAGAAGTATGACTGCGACGAGACCGACGTGTCCATCTATCATACGGCCCTGGAGTCGGCGAAGCGTAAGTTTTCTCCCGAATTCATGAACCGGATCGACAAGGTGATTGTGTTCCGTCCGCTGAGACCGGAACATCTCGAGAAGATTTTGGATATCGAACTGGGACAGGTGCAGCAGCGGATCCTGAATTCCCAAGCCGAGAACAAGTTTGTGTTTCACTGTTCCGAGCCGGCGCGTCAGTTCCTCTTGAAGGAAGGGACGGACCCGCAATATGGCGCCCGCCCCCTCAAGCGCACCATCGAACGACACATTGTTTTTCCGCTGGCCAACTTGACGGCCACGCAACAGATTACGCTGGGTGACTTCATTCGCGTGGACTATGACCTGGAAAGGAACCGTCTCGTTTTCTTGAAAGCCCAGGAGGGCGCGATCATTCATTCCGCCCCGGTCATGGTCGAAGCCGCGAGCATCAGCGACGACCTGCCGGGAAGAGGGGTCGCCGTCGCGGAGCGAGTCGGAGTTGAGGAAAACCCCCAGGTTTTCCCGTACGCAAAGTTCAAGGTTCAATAGACCCTCCATCTTCCCTCGTCACGATGTCGGGCAGGAGCGGGATTGATCCTCTCCTGCTTGACGTTCCTTAAGCCACAACACAAAAGTCATCAAGGTGTTTTGAGGCGGCATCTTCCTAACCCAGCCGAGCCGGAACTAAACCGGACCAAATCACATAATTGGGACGTTATTCAAAGAGGCTGAGGCCAGCATAAACAAAGGGGCAAATGCACCTCACGCAGGATTGTTTGCCAGCAAAAACGCAATCTTTATTGATCAGTGAGTAATCCTTCCCTAAGCCGGTCATCAGGGCTGCTGGGACAGATTGTGACCCTTGCGGCGGATCACAGTCCCCCTTGGGGGACTTGGGTGCGTCCAGCCCGCTGGTTTAACGGCGGGAAAGGAGACGCCCCCCGGGGTTTTTCACCCCGATTCATCGGGGTTGACCGTCAATCCGGGTCGGCCGTTAACGACCGAACCATTTCCCACCAACCCCGATGAATCGGGGTACCACTTCCAACTCGCCCGCTCCCGCCGCTGAAGCGGCGGGCTGTTTTAGGGCAAGTCCCCTCAAAGGGGACTATCGTGTCCCGGCGGTGACTCTCAATTCCTGAATCCAGCCGAGCTGGAACTAAACCGGACCAAATCACATAATTGGGACGTTATTCAAAGAGGCCTGAGGCCAGCATAATCAAAGGGCCGAAGGCACCTCACGCAGGATTGTTTGCCAGCAAAAACGCATATCCGATTGATGAATCACTGGTCGTTCTGGTGTCTTTTTGCGTCTTCGAGGCTTTTTGCCCCCCTCCCTCAGCCATACCTGTGGGTCGACAGGATTCTCCGCACGGGAACAGGGAGTGGGTAAAATTTTGCCCGCTTGCTTTGAAACGCCTGGGATCTCAAATTGGAGATCGAGGACCGCTATGCGGGAGGGCGGTCCGTGGTGCCGGACCGCCCCACCTCGCAAATGCAGCTAGCGCTGTTTTGGAGGGTCTGCTGCCGGTTTCGAATTTGACGCGGCGACTTGTGCTGGTACAGGAGGCGGAGGAATACGGTGAGGAAGCAGATCAGGAAGTTGGGCAATATTGTAAGCGGCGACGGCAAGGACCGTCGAAGCCTGGATCAGGTCGTCCTTTTTGGCCTTATCGAAAGTGTCAGATTGCGAATGATGGGTCTTCCCGTACTCCACCGGATCCTGGATGAACGCAAAGGCCGGGACACCGGAGGGAAGGAAGGAAAGGTGATCCGTGCCGCCCTGATTGCGGAGGCTGATTTCCTGAAGACCGAGGTCATTCACAGGAGCAAGGATAGCGGCCATGGTCGATCGAACATCGTCGCGCCCTTGAAGCGCAATGCCGCGGAGCCGACCGGTTCCGGTATCCATCACCAAGACCGCTGAGACCTTTGTCATCTCGCTTTGGTGTGCATCGTGGTACGCCTTTGACCCCAGGAGTCCTTCCTCTTCACCCGCAAAAAAGACGAATCGAATGGTTCGTTTGGGTTTGGCGCCGACGGCGTTCAGGACCCGGCAGGCCTCCAGAATCGCCATCGTCCCAGTCCCGTTGTCCGTTGTTCCCGTTCCCAGGTCCCAAGAATCCAGATGTCCTCCCAGGATCACCACTTCGTCGGGCTTTTCCGTCCCACGAATCTCGGCGACGGTGTTGTAATCCTCCACCGGAGAGGAGGTAAAAGCGTTTGAAATATTCATCTCGAGAACTACCTTCTGCTTTCGCTCAAGAAGCCGCCATAGCATGGTGTAGTTTTCGTGCGTCACATAGACGGAGGGGATCAATGGCGACTTGGGATCTCTCCCACCCAGTCCGCCCATGTTCAGTAACCCGTGATCCTTTGCGGAATCGGAGATGGAGACAAGCACACCTTCCTCTTTGAAGAATTGAGTCATCTTTTCCCTGAGCAGTCGCATTTGTTCGTAATTCATGGGGGGCCGTGCGGGCTGTGCAGGTGCGCCCGGCTCAGAAGGTCTGGGGGTGGGGCCTTGCGGTTGTGCCGCCGCAGGAGGATTGGGTGTTGCTGGCCTCCCTTGCATCACCTCGGGGGGAGGCCCAAAGGGCCGAGTGAGGTCTGCAGGAGGACGCGTCAGGATGAACCTCCCCCGCAGTTGGCCTCGATATTTTTCGAGGTCTTCAACCTTGGTGGCATTCACGTACATCAACTCCCCAGTCACAGTCCCCTGGGTCCCGGGGGCCCATCCAAAGGAAGCCAACGTCAGCGGAATGCCGTTTGGTTCGAGGATACGCCCTGTGGCAGTGCCACGACTCCAGCCCAGGCCGAAAGCCCAGCTTTCCGAATGGGCATTCACACATCCGTAGTCGGCAAATCGCTGTCGACTCCATTCATGAGCCCGTTTCAGGGTGTCCGACCCCGTCAAACGGGGACCAATCATGTCGGTCAAGTACTCAAGGTTTTGCATGACCTCGGAGTGCTCTTTCACGTTTTCGATGATCTTCTTGTCGATTTCAAGGGTGGCAGTGTCCTGCGCGAAGCAGAGGAATGGCTGCAGGACAAATACGATCAAAACGGTCAGACGAATGAGGCGTCGATGCATTCTCTTCTCCTGGAAAATAATGATGTCTGGATTCAACTGCAGTACAAACCTGAGGGGCACCCGAGGAGGGTGACGCTGAAGAAGACGACCGCAAGTGTTGATCGGTTACTTTGGTCCGCCGCGGGGGAGGTCCGCTCCGTGCTTCCAGTGCTTTTTTGTGGGCAATATTCGATGATCAAAACTGGACTTTTTGTGGTTCTGGTATCTCCATCACCGGCTCATGGTTCCATTCGCGAAACTTAAACTGAAAAAAACCGTCCAGGTGAGGCAGATGTGAGATCCCATGACCTTCCGCAGACGCGGGGAGATTCCACGTGCCACGAAAAGGCTCATACTGAATCTCGGCTGAGATGCTTTCGAGTTTGACGAGATGTTTGTTAAGAGACTGGAGGTTGTGGAGTGACTGAATCCGGATTTCTTTGATCCCTGCGGTTGCGGAATCAATCGAAACCGAACCTGATGCAAGGATCAGCGTCTTGGCTTGCACCTTGGGTTCAAAATGGTACTTTGCAATCGCCGGGTCCTCCGACGGAATTGGCTCAAATTTTAGAAACGGAAGCTTCTCTTCCTGCAACGGAAAGAACAATTCGTCCCAGAGAACCTCGACCAACAATCCCGGCTGTCCTTTGGGATCAATGTGTGCCTTTGGATTGCCATGCTCGTCAGTATCGGAGACGATCCGGACCAATACTTCACGGCGCCCCAGAGTGTCAACCGTGGGGGACGGCTCAATACTGACCACCGTGGTCCGTTCTCCCTGTTTTTTGGAGTCTTTTTCGGGAATTGCGTTGTCGGCGCTTTGATTCGAAGTCAATGCGAAGCGCTGGACTGCCAACTCCTGCTGGTAGCGCGTACGATCGCGAACAGCCATCGCCTGCTCTTGTTGGTGAGCGGCAAGAACAATGAGGTCAGGGGGCGAACCTACCCTTTGAGAAGCTAGAAGGAGACTTGCTGTCAGGAATGGAACAACCAGGATCGGATTTCTGGTTTTAATAGCGATGCGTAAGGGCTTCAAACTTTCGGGGTGCTCCTGCCTTGGAAAAACTGAGGCGCTGGATCGGAACAACGGCGAAACCGGGGAGAGAGGTCGCATGTTGGGGTTTAGCAGAGAGCTCGGCTTCCTCAAGAACTGGGAGGGGGACGTTCCCTTGCTCCACCTTGGTGACAAATCTTTTCAGAATCTGCTTGGCAAGAATCAAGGATACAATCCCTGCGATCCAAAAGGTGACGGTGAGACCTACGACGAGGCTTTCGAGCATTGATTTGCTCCTCACTTTTTCAGGGTCTTTCGATCCTAACCCTCTATTAAAAATCCCTGAATAAACTCCTACCCTGTTGATGAGTATGCAGTCAAAGGGCCAAATATTAATGAAATTGATGTTCATTTTGAATCAGTGTATCTAATTGATACACTAGGATTTAATAATTTTTAAAACACTGGAATCATCCAGTATTTTCGCGTCTATTTTTGAGGCCCCTCAAAAAGGGTAATTTTTCCTTGGTTTCTTGCCCAGAACCAGAACTTGTAAGTGTGCTGTTTTGTCCAACCTGTTGTAGCAAATCAACTTTGATAATGTTTTCACAATTTGGAATCACGGACACTCCAGGGTGGTGAGATCCTTTCGATGCTCTCAGCAAATTCTTACGGGTCTTTCATGTATTTCTAGTTCAGTCGGGCGGCGGGGAATTGGGATTTTGCTCCTTGAGAAGTTTCAGATCCCTTTTTTTCGGGGACAATATTTCATTTTTCAATAACGGCTTCGTTTAGGAAACGACTGCGATATGACACTCAAAAGCGGTGTTATTTTGCGCTTTGAATCGTTTGACAATATTCTTAGCGATGGACTATCATCTCGCGGTTGACTGGGGGAAGATAGAGTCGCATGGGCGTGTGGCTCCCTCCGGTACCCTCCGAGCAACGCACCTCGAAACGACACCTGCTGTTACGGATGGCATTTCGAACAAATGTGAAATAGCCGGCAGGTTTACATCAGGTCCAGAATAAAGACAGCAATCATCGCTGCAGGGGAAATCATGCCACTCAATCTTTCTCAAAAAATCATCAAAGAGCACCTGATCTCTGGCGAGATGGCGTCAGGCAAGGAAATTGGTATTCGGATTGATCAGACGCTGACTCAGGATGCCACGGGCACGATGGCATATTTGCAATTTGAGGCCATGGGGATTCCGCGGGTCAGAACCAGCCGATCCGTCAGTTATGTGGATCACAACATGCTTCAGACTGACTTCATGAACGCGGATGATCACCGTTATCTGCAATCAGTCGCGGCGCGTTACGGACTCTATTTTTCCCGGCCCGGGAACGGGATTTGCCATCAGGTGCATCGGGAACGGTTTGCAGTTCCCGGGCAAACCCTGCTGGGTTCTGATTCTCATACGCCGACCTGTGGAGGCCTCGGGATGCTCGCCATGGGAGCCGGCGGGTTGGATGTTGCGGTGGCCATGGCGGGTGCCCCTTTCTATCTTTCCATGCCCAGGATTCTGGGGGTACACCTGAAGGGTTCGCTGCAGCCCTGGGTGACGGGAAAGGACGTCATCCTGGAGCTTCTTCGCCAGCTCACCGTCAAGGGGGGAGTGGGCAAGATTGTCGAGTATTTTGGCGAGGGCGTGTCCTCTCTTTCCGTGAGTGATCGTTTTACGATCACTAATATGGGCGCCGAGTTGGGGGCGACGACCTCCGTTTTTCCAAGCGACGAACAGACCAAACGTTTCCTCGTGGCCCAACAGCGCGAGGGCGTCTGGCAATCCCTCAGCGCCGACCACGATGCAAACTATGATGAGATCCTGGTAATCGACTTGAACCAACTCGAGCCCATGATCGCTCAACCGCATTCGCCGGATGCCGTCGTGCGGGTGCGGGAGGTGAAGGGAATGGCCGTGCAGCAAGTGTGCGTCGGCTCCTGTACCAATTCCAGTTATCATGACTTGGCGGTGGCGGCTTTCATGATGCAAGACCGGGCGGTGCATCCGGGTGTGTCCTTCACGCTGACGCCCGGTTCGAAGCAGGTTTTCGAAATGATCGCTGGCGACGGGAATACCCTGACGCGTCTGATCGCTGCCGGGGCCCGCGTTCTGGAATCAGCCTGTGGCCCCTGCATCGGAATGGGTCAAGCACCCTCGAGCGGGGCGGTGTCCATCCGGTCCTTCAATCGAAATTTTGAAGGGCGCAGTGGAACGCTGAATGCCAAGGTCTACCTGGCCTCTCCTGAAACCTGCACGGCCTGCGCCCTGACCGGGGAAATCACTGACCCGCGTGACCTCGGATTGAAGGCCCCGGCGGTGCTTGAGCCCGTGAAATTTCCGGTGAATGACAATATGCTGATCCCGCCACCGAAAAGTGGCGAGACCATCGAGGTCATTCGCGGACCGAATATCAAACCCTTACCTGCTGCCCGCATCATGCCGGAAAACCTGCGCGGCCAGATACTTTTGAAAGTGGGCGACAACATTACGACGGATCACATTATGCCGGCGGGAGCCAAGGTGCTTCCCCTGCGATCCAATATCCCGGCGATTTCTGAATTCGTGTTTGAACGGGTGGACTCCGCCTTTCCCAAACGCGCGAAGGAGTCGGGAGGAGGATTCATTCTGGGAGGGGCGAACTACGGTCAGGGCTCCAGCCGCGAACACGCCGCGCTGGCTCCCATGTACCTCGGAGTGAGGGCGGTGCTGGCCAAGTCGTTTGCCCGCATTCATGGGGCCAATCTCATCAACTTCGGGATCCTGCCGTTGACCTTCGAGATCGAGGGGGATTATGACCGCTTCAGTCAGGATGATATGATCGAGCTGCCCGAGGTTCGCTCGGAGGTGGAATCCTCGAACTCTATCACGGTGCGCAACGTGACGCGGAATTTTGAAGTAAAGATGAAGCATGCCTTCACGAAACGACAGATCGAGTTGCTGCTCGCCGGAGGGCTGCTCAACCACATCAAGCAAGGCTCGTCCGGAAATTGACGCTGGAGGGGTTCGACCGGGTCCTCCGGAAAGTGTCCGGCCCCGGGCCGCCGTTCTCAATCGGTCCGGTTTAATTTCGTTCCAACCTTATCAATTCTTTGCCCTCAAGACAGCGGGGGGATTTCAAACCTACTAACCCATGACGGAGAATTCTGATGCTTTCTTTTAATGGTAATCCCGTACCTCAGACGGGTCGGCCGATCACTTTGAGCCATGACAAACTGGTCGTCCCCGACGATCCCATTATCCCCTACATTGAAGGCGACGGAACGGGGCGTGATATTTGGAAGGCCTCGGTTCGGGTCTTTGACGCCGCCGTATCCAAGGCGTTTGCAGGCAAGCGGAAGATTTCCTGGTACGAGGTCTTTGCCGGGGAGAAGGCCTTTAACAAGGTCAAGGAATGGCTGCCCAATGACACCCTGGAGGCCATCAAGCACTTTCACGTGGCCATCAAAGGACCGTTGACCACCCCCATCGGCGGCGGCATCCGCAGCCTGAATGTCACCCTGCGCCAGGTACTCGATCTGTATGCGTGCGTCCGGCCGGTCAAGTATTATGCCGGCGTTCCCTCGCCGGTGAAGGCGCCGGAAAAAATGAACATCATCATTTACCGCGAGAATACCGAGGACGTGTATGCCGGGATCGAGTGGCAGGAAGGAACTCCGGAGGCGAAGAAGATCATTGACTTTCTCGCTCGCGAGATGAACAAAAAGGTGCGGTTGGATTCCGGCATCGGGATCAAACCGATGTCCGCGACCGCTTCGAAAAACCTGGTCCGGCGGGCCATACGCTATGCCATCGATCATGGAAAGAAAGTGGTGACCCTAGTGCACAAGGGGAACATCATGAAGTTCACGGAAGGGGCCTTCCGCTCCTGGGGTTATGAGCTGGCTCGGGAAGAGTTTTCCGAGCAGACGATCTCTGAAGAGGAGGTCACCAAGAACTTTGATGGGAAAGCCCCTGCGGGAAAGATCGTGATTAACGACCGGATCGCCGACTCCATGTTTCAGCAGGTGTTGACACGCGCCGACGAATACCAGGTGTTGGCCACCCCCAACCTGAATGGGGATTATCTTTCGGACGCGTGTGCGGCCCAGGTGGGCGGATTGGGCATAGCTCCCGGCGCGAACATCGGCGACAGTTATGCCGTCTTCGAAGCCACCCACGGCACGGCCCCGAAATACGCCGACAAAGACGTGATCAACCCCGGTTCCCTCATCCTCTCCGGCGTCATGATGTTCGAACACCTCGGATGGAACGAGGCGGGGACCTTGATCGAAACGGCGTTTGCAAAGACAATCCAGCAGAAAAAGGTCACCTACGACCTCGAACGGCTGATGCAAGGCGCGACCAAGCTGAAGTCGAGTGAGTTTGCCGGCGCCATTATCGAAAACATGTGAGGGGCTGAGAGAATTTTGAAGGATTCCAGACATCGGCCGAGGTCGGAAGTCAGAAGTCGGAAGCCGGACAAGCGCTCGCAGGGGGCAGAGTCCACTGCAGCGGCCCCCTCAGGTTTTGCAAGAGTATTGCGGAGTAACCTGCGAAGCGGTGCGCGAAGGCCCAGCATTAGCAATCATGGCGGGGGACATACGACCTTAATTGTTCTTGACTCAGTG
>JBAVHJ010000414.1:0-2330 GCA_049685715.1 Terriglobia bacterium
CGTCTGCACCGGCCTGGAATCCAAGCCGTCGATCGAAGATGAGCAAGCAGCTGATTACCGTAGCAAGCAGGGCACCCGCCAATTTGAGCATTTGGCGAGGTTGGCGGATCGATATCAACCCAGGGGCCGTAAGTACCAGTGGAGTTACGATTAAGACTCCCATCGCATCGCCCAGCCACCAAATTCGCCAAGCCGCCCCAAAATTCAGCCAGGCATTTACGTGCGCGAGATATAAAACGGAAGTCCCGAGCGTGGCACTTATCGCCGTGCCCCCAAGCGCAGCAAAGACAATCAGCCCGAATACATCCTGGAGACGAGTAAGAGAGGGGTGAAACCGCGAAATTCGCCGCATCAACCAAATGCCAGCCAAAGGGCCGACGGTATTACCCACGGCAATGCCGAGCGCGGCCACATGGGGGATCGGAGTGAAGAAATTCACGAGAAAAGCAGCGATCGCAACCGCGGGCCAGCTACGATAGCCCACCACAAGCATGGCGGCCACCGCGATTCCCGCAGGTGGCCACATGGGAGATACATTTCCACTCGTGAACGGAATGGCAAGCCCAACCTTGCCCCCAAGGAGATAAGCGACAAGAACTAATGCCAACTCTACTAAGTATTGAGGTGTTTGATGAGCCTGAACCTGACGTTTGGCAGGGCCCTTGTTAATCGGGCCATCCTCGGGCCTCTTAGCGGGCAAAGTAGTTTTCCTCTGCATTAAGGGCCGCCGGGGAGACGCTTTCTTTAGGCGGAATGGGACACCTAGTCCCAGACGGGGTCAGTTAACCTTGTGAGACTTTAATCCGGAATCTCCTTATTGACTTCAAGGACGTCAACGATTGTACACCCATCCCGCCTGTTCGCAACGTTGTAAAGTGCCTTCATCTTAGCGCGACCCCATCCGACCTTCAAAGAAAGGGAAGGGGGCCCGCACCGTTATCGAGACTGGGCCCTTTGGGTTGCGGGGGCCAGATTTGAACTGGCGATCCAGCCAGGCGGGATTATGAGCCTGCTGTGCGGGGGTGAACTCTTGTTCGCAGGCATCGTAAAGAGCGCGATGCCTGCGGCACCCCTATCAGTGCCACCCCACGCAAAACAAAAAAGCTCAGGTTCCGGTGGGGGAAACTGAGCTTTGAATTTGGTTGCGGGGGCCAGATTTGAACTGGCGACCTTCGGGTTATGAGCCGGATGAAATACTAGCCCGTCTTTGCATCTCAACGACTTACGTATATGTTGATCGACTTATTTCACGGGTGTTCCTCTATAGTTTGTTCCCAATTTGTTCTCGATTTGTTCCCAGTTGATGGGGTGACCCCCTAAGATGGCACAAAAGGTTTGGGCCCATGACGCGGGTTACTTCTGGATTGCCCGTCATCCGCTCCGATTGGAATTTGGCGCCCGGCGCGTATCACCCATCCTTATGGTGAGCGTTATATCCAGACCGCTTTGCGGCAACCCCAGCATTCGTAGAGTATCGAGTAGACGACCAATTCTGCGGCCACATACGCTTTTCAAGTAGCAAACGCCTGTGCTAAAGTTTCGCGGTTAACTAGCATCGACGCCGCATCTTCCGATGTTGAGAGCCTCTAGCCTTTCGTAAACGGACACTTTCTTCTCCTTGGCAGTCGGTTACGTTTCTAGCCTCGCAGTTCTAGCTTTCATGTAAGGCAATGATTGGATCCACCATCGTCGCGCGACGAGCGGGAATGTAAGTCGCCAGAAAGGCGACAACCAACAAAATCAGCGGGACTGTGACGAAGACGATCACATCAATCGGATGAACGCCATACAGAAGACTTGCAATCATGGGTGCTGAGATTGCAGAAAGGATCAATCCAATCGCAATTCCAGTACCGGCGAGCAATAGCCCTTTGCCGAGAATGAGTTTGAGAATATCAGGCCGCTGGGCTCCCAAGGCGACTCGGATTCCAATCTCACGAGACCTCTGCCCAACCATGTAAGCCAGCAATCCATAGATGCCAATGGAGGACAAGAGCATCGCGACGGCCGCGAACACTCCAACCAATTCCGCCGAGAATCGGCGCGGCGCTATCGAAGCATCCATCACATCGTTCATCGAGCGCACGTTGAATACCGGCAATGCGGGATCCAATGTCTGTATCTCTTTCCGAATTTGTGATTCGAGGAGTGATGCGGGCAGAGGCGTCCTTGCCACCACGCTCACGGCCCGCGAGCGTAGTGGCGATTGTTGATAGATTGGTCTGAAAATGTGGGGGACACCATCTGTGTCGAGTCCGTCTTGCTTCATATCCTTGACAATTCCGACCACGACCACGACCACGGTTACCCAAGGAAGCCTGGGATTTACC
>JBAVHJ010000415.1:0-12501 GCA_049685715.1 Terriglobia bacterium
CCCGGAGCAACAAAGCGAAATCGCGATGCTCGTCAACGAGATCGACCGCCTCGAAAAAGGACAAAGCGACCCCGAGGACTTCAGGCGCTTTCGACTGGAAAATGGCATCTACGGCATCCGCGGGGTTGCCGACCAGCACATGGTCCGGGTGAGGGTCCGGTTTGGGAAACTCGATGCCGCGCAGGTGGAAACGCTCGCCGAAATCGCAGAACGGTTCACACCGAACCGGAAGGTCCATCTCACGACGCGGCAGGACGTCCAATTTCATTATATCCGGCGGCGGGATCTCCCGGCCGTCCTCACGCTTCTGGCGGGGAGCGGCTTGACCACGCGAGAGGCCTGTGGAAACACCGTCCGCAACGTCACGGCCTGTCCTTTTTCCGGCATTTCCTCCACCGAAGTGTTTGATGTACGCCCATATGCCGAGGCGCTCTCGCTGTATTTCTTACGGAACCCCTTGAACCAGAATCTCCCGCGAAAATTCAAAATCGCGTTCGAAGGATGTACGGAAGACCACGCCCGGACGCCGATTCATGACTTTGGCGCCGTGGCGGTCCTGCGGGGATCGAATGGCTCCTGCGAGCGTGGTTTTCGAATCTATCTCGGCGGCGGATTGGGCGCGCAACCGGCCGCGGCACAACGGCTGGAAGACTTCACTCCGGAAGGCCTGTTGATTGCGACCGCAGAAGCAGTCCTTCGGGTATTCGACCGCTTTGGCGAACGGCGGGAGGACCGTTCCCACCGCATGCGCGCTCGCCTTAAATTCCTGATCCGGGAGTGGGGGTGGGAGAAATTCCGCGAAGCTGTGCTGAAAGAGCGGAAGGTTGTTTCACTGACCCAATCGGGGCGGGCGGCCATCCCCTTCAACCTGGCGGAAGAGAAACCACCTTTCGGAGAGATCGAATTCAAAAAGGTGATTGAAGATGGAGTCTCAGGCCGCCTCACGGCCGGCTCAAAGGACAGGAGCAGACGGGACGTCTGCTCCACGGCGGGACGGAGTTTGTTTGACAGGGAGCACGGGTTCCTGAAGTGGCAAGGCTCGAATGTTATTCCCCAAAAGCAAAAGGGCTGGAGCGCGGTGATCGTGCGCGTCCCGCTGGGAGACATGGCCGTACCTGAGCTCCGTCACATCGCCTCGACGGCTCGCCGGTTCTGCGGAGGGCGCCTCCAGGTGGCCATCTCCCAGAACCTGATGTTGCGATGGGTACCGAACGCCGCAGTCAGGCTGGTGTACGAGCACCTCGACCGTGCGGGAATGGCGCACGGCGGCGCGCACCAATTGGCGGATATCACGCGCTGTCCCGGTGCCGATACGTGCCAGATTGCGATCACGCATTCGCGCGGATTGGCCGAGGCCCTCGCGCCCCTGGTGGAAAAGGAGCTGGGAGAATTTCCGGAGTTGGAACAGCTTTCGATCAAAATCTCCGGCTGTATGAATTCATGCGGTCAGCATCACATTGCCGACATTGGGTTCTACGGCGCCAGCGAAGAGGTGAAGGGGCACGAACTCCCGAAGTACGTGGTCATGCTGGGGGGCAGGACCCGCGAGGGGGTAGCGGAATTCGCCGTCCCCATCGCGCAGATTCCCGCGCGACGCGTGACCGACGCCACCCGTGAACTGTTGTTGTTTTACCGGGAGAGCAAAAATGAGAATGAGCTGTTCCGGGACTTTGTCGACCGGCTAGGCAAAGCGGCTTTCCGCAGGATCCTGGCAAAGTATCAGGAGGTCTCCTCGTTTGAGGAAAACCCTGAACTGTTTCGGGATCTCGGGGCAGAAGAGGAGTTCAAAGTGGCGATGGGTGTAGGTGAATGCGCCGGGAATTCGGTTCAAAGTTCAAGGTCCAAAGTTCAAAGTCTGCAGATCAGCGAATCGGCTGCAGGAAGAGTGGGTGAGAGGTCCGGAGATAGCCCGCAGACGATAAGTGATTAGACTTTCGTTCAACGGGTCTTAGCTGCGGTGGGAGCTACAACAGCTCAGGTTCATTTCAAAGAGAATTCTCTGAAACGATATAGATAGCCCGGGAGGGGTCATCATGAGCGATCTGTTTCCTGTTTTTCTCCGACTTCAGAACCGTCGGGCCCTGGTGGTGGGCGGCGGCGCGATGGCGGCCCTGCGCACCAAGCAGTTGTTGGCGGCGGGAGCGCGGGTGACCGTGATCGCCCCTGCCATCAATGGTTCGTTGGATGAACTCGCCGAGGCGGGCCGCATTGAACTCATGGATCGGCCTTTCGCACGCAGGGATGTGAGCACAAGTTATTTCATCGTCATTGGCGCCACGGATGATCCCGCCACGCAGGCCGCTTTGGGAGAAGAAGCGGAACGGCTTGGACTTTTGTACAACGTGGTGGACGATGTCGAACATTCGAACTTTTACACGCCGGCGCTGGTTGAGCGTGGCGACCTGAAGATCGCCATCTCCACCAACGGACTCAGCCCGGTGCTGGCACGGCAGCTCCGGCAGGAACTCGAGGACGCCATTCCCCCGGCGGCGGGGGAATGGATCAAGCAATTGGGGCAGTTGCGGCAGAGTTTGAAGTTCGAGATTCCGGTGGATTTCGAAACGCGAAAGCAAATCATTCAAGAAGTGATCGACAAGACGATTCAAAGATGAGTGCGGCTGGAAACATCTCAGGAAAGGTATTCATCGTGGGTGCCGGCCCGGGCGCCAGCGATTTGATCACCGTGAAAGGCCTGCGCGCCCTCCAGCAGGCGGACATCATCTTCTATGACGCGCTGGTCAATCCTCAATTGGTTTCGGAAGCAGGCGAGGAAACGGAAAAAGTTTTTGTCGGGAAACGGTGCGGGCGTCACGCCATGGACCAGAGAGAAATCAATTGGTGGATAGTCTCCGAGGCGCGGGCGGGAAAGACGGTGGTGCGGCTCAAAGGAGGTGACCCGCTCGTCTTTGGGCGCGGGGGTGAGGAGGCGCTGGCGTGTGAAGAAGCAGGGGTTGAATTCGAACTCGTCCCGGGTGTCTCTTCCGCTCTTGGCGCGGCAAGCTACGCGGGCATTCCGCTGACCCATCGCGGCGTCGCATCCTCGGTGGCCTTCGTGACCGCCCGCGAGGGCCGGGAGAACGAAACCGGGCATAACAAGCTGGCAAGCCTCGCGAAGGCCGCGGACACCCTGGTCATCTTCATGGGGGGCTCGCGTCTGTGCTCGATAGCCGCGTCCTTAATTGAGGCGGGGATGTCGGCGGCGACCCCAGTCGCCGTGATCAGCGGGGCCACGCTTCGAACTCAACAAACCATTGTGGCGACGTTGAGCACAATCGCTGAGCAAGTTGCCGAGGCCCGCTTGACCACACCCATGCTGATTGTTGTGGGTGATGTCGTCCATCTCAGCAGCGCCCTCAACTGGTTTGAACGTCATAGGGGCGTGCTGCCTCCCATTGAGTCAGACGTCCCAAGCGAGATCATCCTCCCGCAATAGCCGGAATGATGGACACTTCGGCCCCTTCGGGGACAGGCGTCGCGAGGTTTTCGAGGAATCGAACATCTTCCCCATTGACATAAACATTGATGAAGCGCCGCAGTTGACCGCTTTCGTCGCAAAGGCGGCCGCGGAACCCCGGATACCGGTCTTCAAGTTGGTCAATGATTCCTTTGACCGTGGCCGCTTCGACGTCTACCGCGTCAACATTTCCGGCAAAACGTTTCAGGGGTGTGGGGATTAGTATTCGGTGTGACATTTCGTGACTCCTTTCATATGGCTGTCAGCTCTCAGCAATCAGCTTTCAGCGAGCAAGGATTTGTATTCCGCACTCCATAGAGCTGTCAGCTCTCAGCCTTCAGTAATCATTAATTCGAAATCCTCAACCGGCAATTCGCAATCCACCTGGGTTTCAGCCATCAGGCATCAAAAATCCGCACTGCGAAATCCCGATTCCGCAATCCTTAGGGGACCGCCCAAAGCTCCGAGATGGCCTGTTCAAACTGGGCAAAGCGGGGCTCAATGACGACGGGCGGCTCGAGGGGAACGGCTTCCTGCGTTTTGAGGCCGTTGCCGGTGATGGCAAGCACAGTGAGATCCTCGGGGTGAATGCGGCCCTGGTCAAAAAGCTTCCGGGTCACGGCGACGGCGACCCCACCCGCGGTTTCGGTAAAGATTCCTTCCGTTTCTGCCAGCAACCGAATCCCCGCTACGATTTCCTGGTCTGACACATCCTCGGCCCAACCACCGCTCTTGGCGATGATGTCAGCGGCATGATAGCCGTCGGCAGGATTTCCGATGGCGAGGGACTTGGCGATGGTATTGGGCTTGACGGGCCGGATGTCGTTGGAGCCGCGCTTCACCGCATCGACAATGGGATTGCAACCGCTGGCCTGGGCACCATAGACCCTCGTCCGGACTTCCCCATCAAGGAGACCGAGGCGTTCGAATTCTTTAAGAGCCTTGTAGGTTTTGGAGATGAGTGAACCCCCAGCCATGGGCACCACCACGGCATCGGGAGCCCGCCAGCCCAACTGCTCGGCGATTTCGTATCCGAAGGTCTTTGAGCCCTCGCCGTAGAACGGACGAAGATTGACGTTCACGAATCCCCAGGGGAAACGGTCGGCGATTTCGGTGCACAGCCGGTTTACCTCGTCATAGTTTCCCCGGACGCGGATGACGCGCGAGCCGTAGATGGATGTCGCGGCGACCTTGCTTTTTTCAAGGTTCTCGGGGATGAGAATATAGGCTGGCAGCTTGGCCAATGCCGCATTGGCGGCCACGGAGTTGGCAAGATTTCCGGTTGAAGCGCAGCCCACCGCTTCCAGGCCGAACTCGCGGGCCTTGTTGATCGCCACCGCCGTCACGCGGTCCTTGAATGAGAGGGTGGGCGCGTTCACGCTGTCGTTCTTGATGTAGAGATTCCCGGCGCCGAAAATCCGGCCCAGGTGGTCGGCGCGGATCAGGGGCGTTCCGCCGGTCGCAAGACCCACCAGCGGGTCATCTTCGATCGGCAACAACTCGCGGAATCGCCACATGTTCTTTTCACGCGACTGGATCGTCTCGCGTGTAAGCGAGCGGGAGATCCCCTCGTAATCGTAAACCACCTCCAGCGGTGCAAAGCACTCCTCGCAACCGGCGCGAAGCCCCTTGGAATACTCTTTCCCACACTCGCGGCATTTCAATCCAATGACGAAACTCATAGCGCATTCTCCTTCCGTCTAACGTTCGGGAGTAATCTCCCGAACCTTCTCATAAACGGGGGGCGTCAGGGGGACCTGCATGGGCTGGAGCCAATAAAAAAACCCCACGCTAAACTCGCGCGGGGTTTGAAATCTGGTCCGGCTATTTAGCAGTTTTTTACGTGGAGCAAGTCACCCTAAATCGCCACGTCCGATCGATTTCCGATAAAACGAAAAGCCCCACGCTAAATAGCGCAGGGCTTTCAGAATCCCTTGACGATTTAGCACATGTTTAACGTGGAGCAATTAGCCTTAAATCACCACGTCAAGCAATAACGCGCCTAAACTACCGGAAACAATTCCTGGTGTCAATATGAAATCAAGCGTGTGAAGAATTTCACCGGGGAGCGGACCGGGACTGGGTGGCGCACACATCCGTAGTTGGCATGTGTTCGAATTTCGGGGGAAGGGTGCTCTTTCTTGCTTACGCAATACGCTGGAGACTTTATCGCACACATCGTTCGCCGCGGCGAACGATGTGTGCGCCACCCGACCTTTTCACTGTAGGGCGACCAGTCTGGTCGCCCTACGATATTGCGTTCAGGTCGAAGGTCTGCAAGTAGTTGGGCAAGATCGTCTTCCATTTGAGCTGGGTTGAGATTTTTTCGCTCAGGGATTTTCGTGCCGGATCTTCGCCGTGGGTGATGAACACGGCGCGCGGGGGCTCGTTAAGGTTCGACAGCCAGCGCAACTCCTCGTTGTAGTCCGCGTGGGCGGAAAAGGATTCGATCGATTCAATATGCGTGCGCACCACCACGCGCTCGCCGTGGATCTTGGTTTCCCTGGCCCCGTCCTTGAGGTACCGACCCAGCGTTCCTTCGGCCTGATAGCCCACAAACAGCACGGTGTTCGCGGGATCACTGACGCGATGCCGCAGGTGGTGCAAGACGCGCCCTCCGGTGCACATCCCGCTGGACGCGATAATCACCTTCGGCACCGCATTCGTGTTGAGCGCTTTGGACTCTTCCACGCTCCGGATGAAGGTGACGTCATGGGTCCCCAGCGGGTCGATGCCGTGCTGCTCGAGCGTGGTCATCTCCAGATCATGTTCTTCGGGGTGAGCCAAAAGCACGCGGGTCACACTCGAGGCCATCGGACTGTCGACAAACACCGGGATGTCGGGAATCACCTTCTCCTCTTCCATTTCGCGCAGGATATAAAGCAGCTCCTGGGTGCGGCCCACGGCGAAGGACGGAATGATCACGGTGCCGCCCCGTTTGAAGGTGGATTTGACGACCTCGGCCAGCTTGATTTTGGGATCTGTCCCGTCATGCAGTCGGTCACCGTAGGTGGATTCCACTACCATCAGCTCGGCCTTCTCGATGGGAGTGGGATCGGGCGTGATGCACTGGTTGTACCGCCCCAGGTCCCCCGAGAACAGCAGGTTCAACGGCGCCTCGCCCGGCTCGTGAACATCCAGCGAAACCAGGCAGGAACCCAAGATGTGTCCGGCCGGATAGAGCGTGAAGGAGAAATTCTTGGAGAGCTCTGTCGGCGTTTGATACTTGACACCCCGAAGGAAACGCAGCGCCGTCCGGGCTTCGTCTTCGGTGTAAAGTGGCAACGCCGGCTTGTGTTTCGTATACGCTTCCTTGTTGGCGTACAGCGCATCTTCTTCCTGGATCTTTCCCGAGTCCGGCCACAGGATGCCGCACAGGTCGACGGTCGTTTCACTGGCGTAGACCTTTCCATCAAAGCCCATCTTCGCCAGGCGTGGGAAAAACCCGGTATGGTCGAGATGGGCATGGGTGAGAATGATGGAACCTAGAGTTTCACTGTCAATGGGCAAGGGCTCCCAGTTCCGGTCCCGCAAAGCGTGTGGTCCCTGAAACAGGCCGCAATCGACCATCAGACGCTCCCCATCGCGAAAGGTCAGGAGATATTTAGAGCCGGTGACGCAGCCGGTGGCGCCAAGAAATTGAAGCGTAGCCATGAAGGTATCCTCGGGTTAAATGAATACGGTTTGATTCTGTGCAGTACGCCCACAGTAAATGCTTGCGGCGACATTTCTATTGCGGACTGCGGATTTCGGATTGCGGCATAGAAGCGCGGGACCGCTGCCCTGCTGTGCTCTCCGCGCCACGGGGATTCATGGCTTTCTGGGAATCAGCCTCAGCCGGCGCATTTCAGCCAGCACCGCCGCCGAAGACCCTTCCAGCCACAGAGAATAAAACCGCTCCTGGGTCATTTGGGAAAACACGCGGTTTCTGAAGTCATTGAATCGCCGGCCGCGCAGATCAGCCTCGCTCATCTTCAGCTCACTGGAGGCAAGCTCGCCCAGTCTTTCAATGGCAAAGTGTGCCGCCGTGATGGAGAGGACAAAGTCGCCATCCGAAAGATTATTGATGGTGGCTTCAGGAGATATCGGCCACGGTAATTCCGGATTTGCCGACGAGGCCGATGCTTCCCCGGAAATGGCGGCGGGCATTCTCAACACGCCGTAGTCGACCGGATCCACATGCGCCAGCAGCGCGGCCGCTTCAAGCCAATCGACGAGTTTCCCCGAGGGTTCGAAACCCGGGGTCCCATGGGCAGCCGCAATGGCGATCACCAGCCTGGGAGGAAGCCTTCGATGGAGGGCCTCGGCGATTCCGAGGATGTGGTGGGCCCCGGTCCCCGCGATCACAAGCTCCGGCAGTTCGCTGTCGTCGCTCTTCCACTGGAACACGACCGCTTTCATGGCATCGTGCCAGATCGGAGCAGCGATCACAAAGTCCTCATTGATGGCCATTCCCGGATATTGGGCGCGGTAGTTGCCCGCAAGCGCGAGGGCACTGCGCAGATTGAATGCTTCGTGGATGACTAAACCGCCCGGATAAGAGTGATGTCCGATGAAGCTGCCTCCCGGAGCCCCCCAGAAGCGCTGGGGGGACCGGCGGGGATTTGAGACCGGAGGGAACAGACCTTCAAGCGACATTCCCTCAGGAAAGCGATTATCCCCCGGGCTGATGAATCCGCGGGCGAGAAGTCTGTTGTAAAGGTCCTGCTTGTCTTCCCGGGTCGGCCATTCCCGGTAAAAGGTCGGGGCGGGATTGTCGAGCAGTTCGAGGATCTGCTTGCGAAGCGGGGGACTTGAAATTCTGAGGGCATTGGCATGCAAGTATCGAAATGAGGCCATGACCACGGGTGACCGATGGGCGATCTCTTCGGCGCGGAGATTGCCGGCAATCAACTCCTCGTGATCCGAGTTTACAGCCGGTCTGGGGGGAACGGCCGCGAAGCCTTGTAATGCCAATGCGCTCAATAAAAAAGCCGTGGCAGCCGGAACAAAAGCACAAAAAAACACCTTTCGAGAGGATAAACGGAGGGCAACCTTTTCAGCCCGGAAGAGCCTCCAATGACTACACTGAGTTCCCCTGGAGGAGAATTTCAGGCGAAGAACCTTAAGGAAAGACCTGGATTTTTCCATTCAAGGATTCGAGTGTAATTCAATTTCGGAAAAAAATTAACCGCAAAGAACGCCGGGGACCCATTGGAATTCTTACAGAAACTCTTTAACGGACGGGCAGGGCGATTCCCTTCTGTATTTCGCGAGGGATCCCTCGACTGGCGCGCTCCACCACTTCTGAAAGTGCAAGGATCTGCTCTTAATGTGAAAGAAGTCACGTGCGAAAGCCTGGCTTGAAATAACTTCTGTTGTGTTATACTTCCCGCCCTCAGGAGAACGATTCGGTATGCGAAAAGGTTCGATCACAAGCGTATTCAGCGGGCTGATTTTATTCTCTGCGTTGATCGGCGGAGTCCTTGGGCCCCGCCTGAACGCGACGGCAAAAGACTCCCCCGAGTCGACCGATCGGGTGGTGAAACAGTTTTCCGAGGTGATGAGCCTCATCGAACAGAACTATGCCGAATCGGTCGATCCTGAGCGCACGGTGTACAGCGCCATCAATGGGATGTTACGCACGCTGGATCCGCACTCTGTTTTCTTTGATCCCAAACGGTATGCTGAGTTGCGGGAAGAGCAACAAGGAAAGTATTACGGCGTCGGGATGACCATCGGAACGCTCGAGGGCAGGACGAAGGTGCTGAGCCTGGTCGTCGGCGCACCCGCTTTCCGGGCAGGACTGCGACCCGGCGATGTCCTGATGAAAGTGAACAACGTCGCTTCAGAGAGGTTATCGACCTCAGAGGTTTCCAAGCTGCTGCGTGGAGCCAAGGGAACCCTGGCGAGGATTGAGGTGGAGCGAGAGGGATCGACCGCTCCTCTGAAGTTTGAGGTGACCCGGGATGAGATTCCCCGCCCTTCGATCGAGTTTGCCTACCGGCTCAAGGACAATGTCGGGTATATCCGAATCAAGAGTTTCAGCGAAACGACCGACCGCGAACTCGCCACGAAATTGAAGGAGATTGATGAGCCCACACTCCAGGGGTTGATCCTGGATCTGCGCGACAATGGCGGGGGAATCCTCAACGAGGGGATTCGGGTGGCCGATACCTTCCTTGAGAAAGGCCAGCTGGTCGTTTATACGAAAGGCCGCAATTCTCCGGAACGCCGGTTCACGGCCCCGAATGGCAGCGGGTCTCAAAAATACCCGCTGGTCGTTCTCATTAATCAGGATACGGCAAGCGCCGCGGAGATTGTCGCCGGGGCGTTGCAGGATCACGACCGGGGACTGATCATCGGTGAGACAAGTTTTGGCAAGGGCCTGGTGCAGACCGTTTATCCCCTGGATCAGCAAACGGGCTTGGCGCTGACCGTGGCGCATTGGTATACGCCGAGCGGACGACTGATCCAACGCGATTATTCCCACCTTTCGCTGTTTGACTATTACAACGGAAAGGATCGGGACGATATCAAGCCCACGGAGATTAAGTCGACCGACAGCGGACGCCAGGTGTTTGGCGGAGGGGGCATTCGACCCGACGTGAAGGTCCAGGACAAGAAGTTGAATGCTCTCGAGGGCGCGCTCCTCCAAAGTGCGATTTTCTTTAACTACACCCCGCACTATCTGGCGCTGCATCCAAACCCCTCAAAAACCCTGATGGTGGATGACGTGGCAGTCAATGACTTCCGCCAGTATCTGAATGAACAGAAATTCCCCTACAGCGAAACCGATCTCACCGCGAGCCTGGAGTTCATCAGACAACAGTTGAAATTCTATATCCTCACCTCCGAGTATGGACAGGTCGAGGCGACGCGATTTACGCTGGATGATGACGTCGAAATCCAGAAGGCCATCCAGTTGATGCCGCAGGCCAGAGAACTCGCCGCCAACGCCAAGCGGGTGGTTGCTCAACGGATGAAGACCAGCGAGAAACAATAAAGGGAATGTCCGGTGGATTAGCCGGGCATAGACAAGAAATAAAATCGGCCAACACAATCTGTGTTGGCCGATTCTTTTATATAGGGCGGGCAGCCTGCCCGCCCTATACCGCTACTTGGCATCCCTCACGTACTTGTTAAAGAAAGATATCATTTCATACAGCACATCCTCGATGGACTCACGAGCTTGATAACCGTGAGCTTCAAACGGAAGCTGCACGTAACGAACGGTCCCGCCGTTTCCCTTGATGGCGGCGTACAAGCGCTCGGACTGGATCGGGAAGGTCCCCGAGTTATTGTCGGCCATGCCGTGAACCAGAAGGATAGGATCCTTAATGTTGTGGGCATAAACAAACGGTGAAACCCTCATGTACATCTCGGGGGCTTCCCAAAAGCTCCGCCGTTCACTTTGGAAGCCGAATGGCGTCAGCGTCCGGTTGTAGGCGCCACTGCGAGCAATTCCCGCCTTGAAGAGCCGCGAGTGCGCCAGGAGGTTGGCTGTCATGAAGGCCCCGTAACTGTGCCCTCCCACTCCCACGCGATTGCGGTCCGTGACCCCCATCTTCACGGCTGTGTCGATGGCCGCCTGCGCGCTCGCGACAATTTGCTCAATGTAGGTATTGTTCATGGTTTCGGGGTCGCCGATGACGGGCATGGTGGCGCCATCCAGGACGGCGTAGCCCTGAGTCAGGAAGAAAAGGTGGGTGTAGCCCACAAAGGTCGAGAAGCGATTGGTGGATCCGGACACTTGACCGGCGGTCGAGGGATCGTTGTACTCGAGCGGATAGGCCCACACCACCGTAGGAAGCGGCGTGCCCTGCTTGTAACCCGTCGGCAGGTAAAGCGTGAAGGAAAGGTCCACTCCATCGTTCCGTTTGTATTTGACGAGCTGTTTCGTGATCCCCTGCAACTGGGGAGTGGGATCAGGGAAGCGGGTGAGAGCTTTCCTTTCGTTGGCTTGGGCCGTACGCACAAAGTAATTCGGCGTCTCCGAGGGAGATTCGTAGCGGGTCAGAAACTTGCCGGCGTCCGGAGTCAGGACGGAAACGACCGACTCGTAACTCTGCTCATCGCACCGGAAGAGGCGTTCTGCCTTCAGGGTCTTAAGATCAAACCGATCAAGAAAAGGACGGTCGCCGCTCGGAGATGCTCCCAGACCGTTCAAGAAAATGGAATCGCCGTTTTGGAGCAAAACGGAATGCCCGCCGGGGAGAGTG
Organism: Terriglobia bacterium; assembly: GCA_049685715.1. GTDB lineage: Bacteria > Acidobacteriota > Terriglobia > JAIQFV01 > JAIQFV01 > JAIQFV01. The sequence goes on from JBAVHJ010000415.1 coordinate 11,656, forward strand.
CGCATGACCGGTTCGCCGGGATCGTTGTAGCGGTCTTGAATGGAGCGATCCCAGACCAACTTGGGGGCCCGCACAGGACGGTCGGCATCCAGCATGAAAGTGCGGATCCAACGGCGGTTCCGATCAAAATCGCTCACAAAGAGCAGCCCGCCCTTTTCCCCCCATACAAGCCCGCGTGATCGCGGTCCCATTCCTCCCACGAGGCGCTGTGTCAGCTTGATCAGTTCCGTAGGTTGGTCCTTAAAGGGAGCCTTAAGCATCAGGACACGATCTCGGAATTCCGCCTTGGTTTTCGGGTTGCCTCCGTCCATCGCCTCCACCCAGACAAGGGTGGCCGGATCATTCGGCCTCCAGCTATCATTGCGCGGACCGACGGAAACTCCATCGACAGGAACCTGATCCTGGAGGGGACGATCCACCAGTTTGAACAACACCTGCCCTGTCCGGTTCCACACCGCAATTTCTTTGGGGAAGTCACCGGCCGGGAAGAGATAAGAATAGGGCTTGTGGGTGCGGGTCACGGTGAACATCTTTCCATCCGGTGAAATCGAAACGTTGGGGAACAAGCCCGGCTTCCCGAGCGGCATGGCCTTTCCCGTCGCAAGGTCGACAAAGGCAAGCTGCGCCGTACAGTAATAGTCGAAGAGGTCCTCATCGTGCGGAGTTTGGAACAGGTCTTCATAAGTGCGAATGGGGGCGGCCTTGCCGGAACTTTCCTGAACAATGGGCCCCTTTGGGACCGCGGGTTCTTCCGGCGGCTTGCCACGGCCGGCAGGGACGGTCTGGACCAGCAGCGTCTTGCTGTCAGGCATCCATTGGATGGCATCGCCGTAGGCCCCGTTGAGC
>JBAVHJ010000416.1:0-5753 GCA_049685715.1 Terriglobia bacterium
GTATATCACACCTGGAGGAAAAGTGCTCATTGAAAGAAAAGATCGAAGAATAGGTGTCGGGTGTCGGGTGCCAGGTGTAGGGGGCGATAGGTCATGGGTAATAGGTCATAGGGGATAGGGAAAAGCGGTTCAAGGTTTCAAATTCAAACTTCAAGGTCCAAAGTTCAAAGTCGCTGAACAGGGACAGGGTGGCGCATACATCCTGCTCTTTGGGATGTGTGCGAGACGCGCTGGTGGTCGCGTGACCCAGGGGAAGGTGGGCCGGGCGATGGTTCACCGCATGCCCCGATGGATCGGGGTATGTGGCACCCCGATATTGCTGACAAAGTCTGATCCCCTTTTTCCATTTTTATTTATCGGCAGCGGTGAGCATTACATTCCTCTTGACACACTATGTCGTAGCTCGCTATAGTGTGTTGCGATATAATCATTTATCACGCTCTGAAGAGAGGACTTCATGGATCCGCATGAAGAGAAGGCTGAACCGCCTCTACCCCGGACGCCTGCCCAGCCTCGGGTGACCGTTTGGGGGAATGGCCCCAGCATGCCTGCGACAAGCGGAGGGCGAGCCGGAATTGCGGGAGCATCGTGGAGTAAATACCGGGGCCCCCGGTCGAAATCAAAGCGTTGAAGAAATTGAAGGCGCGGCAGGAGACACGTTTCCATTAGGACATTCACATCGTCGGCATGAACCGGCGCATTTCCGTTGAAGAAAGGACAGGCACAATGAAAAGAAGAGATTTGATTAAAGGAGCAGCGGCGTTCGGTCTCGCGGCATCAGTGCCATATATGGCTTTTGAAAAGCTCTCCGCGGGTTCAGGCCCCGGCGAAGCACCGGGCAATCCGGATGCGAGCACAGCGCCTGCCAGGCCCAATCCACTCAAGCCACCCGCTCAAGGCAGTATCCCCGTTGCCTTTGTCGTCTCAGAAGGCGCAGTCATCATCGATTTCTGCGGGCCATGGGAGGTTTTCCACCAGGTCAGCGTCCCTGGCCCCGGCGGGCTTGGGTTCCATCCGTACGCCGTTGCCGAGACGACGAACACTATCCAGACAAGCGGCGGGATGAAGATCATCCCTGACTTCACCTTTGAAAACGCTCCCGCGCCCAAGGTGATTGTCATACCGGCTCAGAATGGGAAGAGCGAGGCCATGATGGATTGGATTCGGAAATCGACAAAAACCACCGACGTCACCATGTCGGTGTGCACGGGCGCCTATACATTGGCAGCCACCGGCTTGTTGTCCGGGAAATCCGCAACCACACATCATGCCGCGTACCGGGAGTTTGCCATGGATTTTCCGGACATTCACCTCAAGCGTGGAGCCCGGTTCGTCGAAGACGGCAACCTTGCCAGTGCGGGCGGGCTTTCCTCCGGCATTGATCTCGCCCTCCGCGTTGTCGAGCGCTATTTCGGCCTCGATGTTGCCAAAGCCACGGCCTACCAGATGGAGTACCAGGGTCAAGGCTGGTTGAACCCGGATTCGAACGAGGTTTACGCTAAAGCACGCGTTTCGACGGACGAGCATCCCCTTTGCCCGGTGTGCTGGATGGATGTTGATCCGGCGTCCGCTTCGAAGTCGGTCTATAAAGGTAAGACTTATTACTTCTGCATGCCCGCACACAAAGCACGATTTGATTCGGGACCGCAAAGCTGGCTCTGAAGCACGCGAAAAGCAATAAATGAAAAATCTATAGCCCCTGACGCCGTCTGGAGTGCGGCCCGCCGCAGCGGGCCGCTTTCACAGCGCAGGGCCGGCTTCGCGCCTGTTCGCTCCACGCGGCATGCTGCGCGAACCAAAGCGCAAGCCAGCTTGCGCACTCCAAGGAAACCAAGTTCCCAGCCAGAGCAAGTATTCAATGCCAAACGTGTGGATGCGATGTAAAATCAGTCGCCCTTGTCGATATGTGCTCTCACTATGGATGCGAGCCGTTCAATCCAACGTCGCACACCCTGATGGATCGGTGTGTGCGGCACCCCATGTATCTCCTCGGAGCAGCGAGTAGCGCTGAACCAAAGCGCAAGCCAGCTTGCGCACTCCAAATGAGGCACTCTGCGGAATGATGTTTTCTCGATACAAGGTTCTGGCGATGGTGCTCATCCTGGGCGCGGTGTCGATGGTGTGTGCGGAAGAGCCGGTAAGCTTCAAAAATGTTGCATGGAAGCCCGCCCGACTCCAGAGCGGGTCCGCCTGTTTGTTTACCGTCGAACTCGCGAACGGGCCGGCGGCGCTCCGTGGGAAATGGATGGACCGCGAGATTTCGTTCTTCCCGGGGCGCGACCGCCACATGTGGTACGGGTTGGCAGGGATCGATGTGGAGGCGAAGCCGGGTGCGTATGAACTCACCCTGGAGGCCAGCCTGCCTGATGGCCAGATCCTTCGCTCGGTTCATTCGATTCGTGTTGGGCCATCCCGCTACAGGACGGTCAGGCTTCATGTCCCGGACAAGTATGTGCAACCGGATCCCGAAACGTTGCGCCGCATCGAAGCCGACCAGGAAATCAAGAAGCAGGCATTCGCTCATCTGACGCCCGCGCCGGAATGGTCAGGAAACTTTGTGGCCCCGCTGGAATCCACCCTGTCCGAGGTGTTTGGCACGCGCCGGACCTTCAATGGCCACCTCTCCAGCATTCATCGCGGGCTGGATTACCGCGCAAAAACGGGAACGCCTGTTCACGCGGCGAATTCCGGCGAGGTGGTGTTGGCGCGCGAGCTGTTCTACGAAGGCAACTGCGTGGTCATCGACCACGGCCAGCGCTTCATGACGCTGTATATGCACCTGTCGAAGATCGAGGTGGCCCAGGGAGAGAAGGTGACGAAGGGCCAGCCCATCGGTCTGAGCGGCGCGACGGGACGTGCCACCGGTCCGCACCTCCACATGGCCGTGCGCTGGGAGGGGGCGTATCTCGATCCCGCCAGCCTGTTGCGCTTGACGCTGCCGGGTTTACGGTAGTCAAGCGGGAAGCAGGTGCCAGGCGCTGGGTGTCAGGTGCCAGTAGAAGAAGTTCAAAGTTCCATGTTCCAAGTTCAAAGTTCTTAAGAACAAGGCTGGCGCCATGGGCTAATGATATGGCGCCCCATTAAGGGTGCTGTAAGCACTCACGCACCACCGGCGAGTTGATCCTCCATCACCCCCAACGCAACGAGCGGGCTGTATGCGGCGCTTTGCTTGCGTGCCACTCGTGACGGTCACTACTACTCCACCCCCCATTCACTGTCCGGTTCTGCGACAGCGCGTCCCACAAACGGTCAGCCCCACCTTGGACCCCCGCGGGGGCAAATCGTCCTAAGACCTTTCCCGTCAAAGAGTTCAATCCATTCAAGAAACTGGTATACGAGTTGCTAAGCTTTGAGGGTATAGACATTCTACATCCATGGCAGTAGAAGCTCTACATCCAGGGGGGGACATGAAGGGACACTATCAGAATCGCATCGAGTTACTGCAAGGGACGCTCGACCTGATCATTCTGCAGACCTTGCAATGGGGTCCGCAGCACGGCTATGGGATCTGCCAGGCTATTCGGGCCAACTCCGGCGAGGTGTTACAGGTGGACACGGGTTCACTTTATCCGGCGTTGCATCGGCTGGAACGACAAAAGTGGATCGGCGCCGATTGGAAGGTTTCCGAAAACAAGCAGCGGGTGCGGGTCTATCGCCTCACGGCGAAAGGGAAGAAGCAGTTGCTGGCGGAACGATCGCGCTGGGCGCAGTTGCAGGAGGCCATTGCAGGGATTCTCAGTCCGGCAAAGGGAGAGAGCGAGGCATGAGATTTTTTGGCCGAAGACGCCGGCGGGACCGGGATATTCAGGAGGAAATTGACCGCCACTTGCAAATGGCGGAGCAGGCTCATATCGAGCGTGGCGCATCCCTCGAAGAGGCCCGCCACGCCACGCCCCGCGAATTCGGCAATGCAGATCTGGTGCACGAGGTGACGCGCCAGCTGTGGAGAGGGCGATGGCTGGAACATCTGTTGCAAGACATTCGATTCGGCGCCCGAATGTTGAGAAGAAATCCCGGCTTCACCCTGGTCGCGGTGATGACCCTGGCGCTGGGGATTGGCGCGAACACCGCCGTCTTCAGCATCGTCAATGCGGTCCTCCTCAGACCCCTTCCCTTTCCGCACGCCGATCGAATCTACCAGGTTGGCCGGACCGGAAATCGCATTGGTGGATCTTCGATTTCTCTGCCCATCTTTCTCGCGTGGCAGGACGAAGAGAATGTCTTTGAACGTCTCGCTCTCATTCGTTGGTCAGGCCCCGAAACACTCACCGGCGCCGGTGAGCCGCTACAGGTCAGAAGCCTGTCTGTCTCCACGGAATTGTTCCCTGCCCTCGGTGTCCAGCCGGCCTTGGGACGCGCTTTTCTCCCCGACGAAGGAAAACCGGGCGGGCCCCGGGTGCTGATGTTGGGCGAGGGCTTTTGGCAGAGCCATTTTGGTGCAGACCCGAACGTGCTGGGGCGCACGCTGACCGTGGATGGGGAACTCTTTACCGTGGTGGGCGTCCTCTCGCGGGGGTTCGAATTGCCCATCCCTGGCGCCCGGGATGTCCAGGCCTGGTTTCCCGTCCAACTCCCGGCGCTGAGCCATAACCCGAGCAACGAAGCATTGTGTGTTGGTCTGCTGAAACCGGGGATCACGCCGGACCAGGCGGAAGCGGCCCTGACACCTCTGCTGGCGGATTTGTCCCGCCAATTCCCGAAAATGATCGGCGCTCAGGAACGAGCGCACCTGGTCAGGCTGCGCGACTTCGTTTCACATCGGGCCGGTTCCGCCCCCCTGCTCTTGCTGGGAGCAGTTGCCTTTCTGCTTTTAATCGTGTGCGCCAATGTCGCCAATCTGCTCCTGGCGCGAGCGGCCGTCCGAAAGAGAGAGATGGCTATCCGTGCGGCCATTGGGGCTGGACGCGGACGAATCATCCGGCAGCTCTTGACGGAGAGCATCCTGTTGGCGCTGCTGGGTGGATTGATGGGGGTGATGGTCTGTTATTTCTGTTTTGATTTTGTTGTTTCACTGGTTCCTGCCAGCCTTCTGCGGGTCGGTATGGTCAGGATCGACATCGCGGTGCTCGCCATATCGTTCCTGGTCAGCCTTCTGACGGGGGCGGTCTTCGGTCTGGTTCCGGCTATGGAAGCCGGGCGCCAGGATTTGAATCTCTCGCTCAAGGAAGCGGCTCGGCCATCCAGTACGGCTGGCCGCGGGTGGCTCCGCTCGGCGCTGGTCGTAAGCGAAGTGGCTCTGGCACTGGTACTTTTGATGGGCGCAGCACTCCTGGTTGAAAGCTTTGCCCGGTTGCTTCGCGTCCAGCCCGGATTCGACTCGAGCCATTTGCTCACGTTTCAGGTCGCCCTTCCAACGAAGCCGTATGATTCCCCGGATAAGCGATCACTGCTATTCAAGCAGGCGACGCAGGGATTTTCTGCGCTCCCCGGTACCGAACAGGTTGGCCTCGCCAACGTCCTGCCTCTTAGAAGCGGGCCGGACTTGCTCTTCAACATTGTGGGAGGGACGCGATCGATCTCTCAGGAGACCGCTCTGGATGCCGATTATCGCATCATCAGCCCGAGCTACTTTTCCGTGATGCGTATTGCGCTGCTGCATGGCCGCGGATTCAAGGACACCGACGATCACGGGTCTCAAGCGGTCGCCGTCATTAATCGGACGATGGCCGAATCGTTTTGGCCCGGCATGGATCCCATTGGACATCAAATCTGGATCGGCAAGCCGATGGGGCCCTCTTGGACCGAACCAATGC
>JBAVHJ010000417.1:0-13033 GCA_049685715.1 Terriglobia bacterium
GGGTTCAATTGTGCGGATTCGTTCTGTTACATCCTCGCGGCATGGCGAGCTCCCCTTACATCGCTTCCATTGCCACAGCCGAAGAATTTCGCGGTCAAGGAATTGGGGGCCTGTTGCTTGCCTATGCAGAGGGTTATGCCCGGCCACTGTCGAGACACATATTCCTTTGTGTGTCATCCTTTAACACACGGGCGCGGGCCCTGTATGAACGGCAAGGGTACACTGCGGTCGGAGAATTAAAGGATTACGTCATCCCAGGCGCCTCCGAGATCATAATGCACAAGTCTCTGGAGCAGCGATGACACGCCGTCCCTGGATGCTGGTGGGGCTTCTGTCGATGACGGCGACCGCAAGCTATCTCTGTCGGGTCAACGTTTCGGTGATCGGCGCGCTCCTGATGAGCGAATTTTCGCTCTCTCAGATCCAGATGGGGCGGATCTTCAGCGCCTTCTTGCTGGGATATGCCTTGATGCAAATCCCGGGTGGACTCCTGGCAGATCGTTTTGGCGCTCCGCGGGTGCTCGCGGGAGCCGCGACATGGTGGGTCGTGGGTACGGTTTTGCTGTCCGCCGCCGGATGGGGGCCCTTCAGCGGGAGCGTGGCAGGCGTACTCACGATGCTCCTATTGTTACGGTTTGTCCTCGGGATTGGAGAAGCGCCGACCTTTCCCGCGGCGGCGCGGGGAGTCTCCCGGTGGATTCCCACTGAACAACAAGGCCGCGCCAACGGCATTGTCATTGCCGCTATCGGTCTCGGCTCGGCACTGGCACCGCCTGCTCTGACTGCTGTCATGGTGCGGTGGGGATGGCGAGCTGCATTGCTAACCTCTGCGTTGCCGGCATTACTGGTCGCCATTGCCTGGTTGAGAATTCGTGAGACCGAACTTCCGGATCTTCCCTTCCCCGTTCGGAACCGAATGGCGCTGGCCCGCGGCTCGATGAGCTCTTCCAGCTTTGTTTTCTTGACTCTGAGCTACACGCTTCAAGGGTATGTGGGTTACATCTTCGTCTTCTGGTTCTACCTCTACCTCGTGCAGGTGCGCCATTTCGATTTGCTTCGCAGCGCCGCATTGAGCAGCCTGCCATGGATTCTTTCAATCATTTCAATACCCTTGGGGGGAATGATTTCAGACCGTCTCGTCGCGGGTCGAATGGGCCTGAGTTGGGGTCGCCGCGCCGTCCCCCTCTTCGGACTCACCTTTGCTGGAGTATTTCTTGCCTTGGGTGCGCGGACGACCCACCCCTACCTCGCCGCATTCAGCCTGGCTTTCGCCACAGCGCTGGTTTTGAGTGTTGAAGGCCCGTTTTGGGCCACGATGATGGAGATTGCCGGCGAACGAAGCGGGGCCGCCGGGGGCGTTATGAACATGGGGAGTAATATTGGCGGGCTGATCTCTCCCGCCCTAACTCCTGTTCTGGCGTATCGAATGGGGTGGGAGAATGCGCTCTACATTGCGGCCATCCTCGCTGTGCTGGGCGCCTTGCTGTGGTTTGGCATTTCACCTCAAGCAGCGCGTCTCATACCACCTGGAGACGACCCTAAGGCGGCTGCCCCGGGTGAGCCGTCCTAGAAATCATACCGCAACACCTACTTCCTTCCTTCCGGCTTACGAAGTTTCTGATACCCGGGCTTGATGACATCGTAAATAATCCGGCATCGGGAATGGTAGGGGATGAATGCGCTCTTCATCGCGTTGATGGTAATCTTTTCCATATCATGCAATCCCAGGCCGAAGTGCTTCACCGCCGCACTGAATTCCTTGCTCAGGGAAGTGTTGCTCATCAAACGGTTGTCTGTGTTGAGGGTGACCCGGAACTTTTCTTTGAAATAGATTCCAAAGGGGTGCGCTTCAACGGAGGGTACGGCGCCTGTGTGGACATTGCTCGACAGACAGATTTCCAAGGGGATCCGCTTATCCAGAACATACTGCGCGAGGGTGCCTAACTTGACCACCCGGCCATTGGTCAGAGCCATATCCTCGACTAACCGGGTGGCATGTCCGATTCGATGGGCGCCGCACCACTGAATCGCTTGCCAGATGGATTCCTTCCCAAACGCTTCGCCCGCATGGATCGTAATACTGAAATTTTCACGCTGGACATAATGGAACGCATCGATGTGTCTCTTAGGGGGATAGCCGCCCTCCTCCCCGGCCAGATCGAATCCCACAACGCCCCGATCCCGGAAATCGATGGCAAGCTCAGCCATCTCGAGGGACACATTCATATTCCGCATCCCGCAAATGATGAGGCCGTACTCGACTCCGAAATCACGCTTCCCTTTCTCCAGACCCCGGAGCACGGCACCCACCACCGCCTCGCAGTGCAGTCCCCGGGCCGTGTGGAAGACCGGGGCGAATCGCGTTTCGACATAAATGACGCCATCTTGCTTCATGTCGTCCATCATTTCGTAGGCGACGCGTTCCAGTCCCTCCTCCGTCTGCATGACGGCGATGGTATGTTTGAACCCCTCAAGGTAGTGCTGAAGGCTGCCTCGATTCGCGCCTCTCCAAAACCATTCAGCCAGGGTGTCGGGGGTGAAGGCAGGCAAGTCGGTGTAATGATTGTCCCGCGCGATCTCAATAATGGTCGGCGGTCTCAGACCCCCATCGAGATGATCGTGCAGAAGGACCTTGGGGGCGGCCTGGAGCAAGGTATCGTTAAGCTTCATTCTCGTCCTCACTTCCGATGGGATCGCGTCGAAGGATACTCCGGTCAGGGCCTCAACTCAAGCGATTGCCCCCAGAATAACCCAACGTGTTATGCCACTCGTCTTTAGTCGTGTGCGCTGCATCACCGCCAGAGGCGAGATCCTTGATCAGAACCCTCTCCTAACGCGGGACTCTTTAAATGTCTAAATTCGTCAGTGTGAAGATTTTGTAATGATTTAGTTTTAAAAAGAAGTCATCTCGGTAGTTGTACGCCGAGCTGCGGTGTGGAATGACAGCTACGTGAAACGCAATGCCGTGAACCCGACAAGCTGAAACCGGACCTGCAAATCATTTGTGAGGAAGCGATAAGCAGAGAGAGGAATACCGGAACATGACAACCATAAGCACTCATCCCCCACTCATCGAGCCGATCGTTGCTAAGGGCGCTTCCCTGAGACAGCGCATCCTGGTCGTCGACGATGATCTATCGATCCGCTTGTTGCTCAAGGCGAGACTACAAAACGCCGGATTTGATGTCCAGGAAGCCTCGGATGCGCGCGAGGCCCTGGGGATTCTGGCGACAACTTCTTTTGATCTCGCACTCCTGGATGTCAGGATGCCTGGCATGAGCGGGCTTGAGCTGCTTCCCCAGCTGGTTAAGAACTACGGTCAAACCGGGGTGGTCATGCTCACGGCGTGTGACGACGTCTCCCTCGCTGTCCAAGCCATGCAAATGGGGGCCGTCGACTATATCCTCAAATCGTTCCTGTCGAATGACATCGTGGCTCGTGTGAAGCGGGCTCTGGAACAACATGTTCAAAGGATGAACCAGGAACAATACGTCCAGCAGATGGAAGAGATCCTCAAAGAACAGACAACGGAATTGCGTCATGCTTTCCGGAGCTTGCAGGATGCCTCCGACATCGCGCTCGAGGCACTGGTTACTGCCTTGGATGCGCGCGAGCACGAAACCCAGGCCCATTCGAAACGCGTGGGAGAGTATACCGTTCATCTGGCCCGGATCATGGGTGTTGAACCCCACCTGCTGAACGATATTGGTCGTGGGGCCATGCTCCATGACATCGGCAAGATCGGAGTGGCTGACAGTATTCTGCTTCGCCCCTCGAAGCTGACCGACGAGAATTGGACCGAGATGCGGAAGCATCCCCAGATCGGGTGTTGGATTCTCAGGGGGATCGACGGTTTGAAATCGGCGTCTGAAATCGTGCTTGCCCACCACGAGCGATATGACGGCACCGGTTACCCGAGGGGCCTTAAAGCTGAAAGCATCCCGCTGGGGGCCCGGATCTTTTCCGCGGTGGATTGCATGGATGCAATGATCAGCGATCGACCCTACCGGACCGCAACCAACTATGAAGCGGCCCGAGATGAAATCATGCGCTGTTCAGGGTCCCAGTTTGATCCAGTGGTGGTGAAATACTTCCTCCAAGTCCCACCGGAACAATGGGAGGAGGTGCGTGAACGGACCCTCCAAAACAATAAGAACCGTAACAATCCTTCATTCACCATTCCTGTTCCGTCAGCGCTCTCGTTCCCGCAATAAGCCCGCTCCGGAACTCCTTCATCACGCCCGCTGCCGCTCCGGACTTCTCACGAGCCCAGATTTAAGGTTGCTTTTTCCCCATCACTCGTGTACTCCAACTGAAGAATTGGAGCACTAGGCCATCGTCCAGAAGACGAAAACGGCGCCATGATCTCCAATCAAAAGAGATCACTGTGCTCCTGCCCCGCAAAGAAAGAAGCAGAGGGGGACCCTCCTCCGCGGAAGAGGACGTTTCTTGTCTGCTCGGTATCCAATATGTATAGGAGTGAGTCATTCAGCTACATCATCATATTCCTGGTTCTTTGGTCCCTCGATCTGCCGGTCAACTTTTTCAACACGGGGAGAAAGGCCTTCGTCCCGTCGATCCGTCTCGACGCTCGGATCCCCTTTATCCCTTCCTTTATTTACTTCTACTCCCTCTATTTTCCCCTTATTCTTTTCCCCCTAATCGTTTTATTCGAGGCCCCGCGCCTGCTGGAGCAGTATCTCATCGCCAGCGCCCTAGTCATGATGGTGTCCTACGTGACCTTTCTGGCTCTCCCAACAAAACTAATGCGAATCTCCATCAAGCCCACATCTTCTTCCCGCCGGTTGACGCTCCTTTTTCACCGGCTGGTCGCCCCATGTAATCTGCTGCCCAGTATGCACGTCTCAATGTTAATCGTCGCTTTCTCAATCCTCTTGGTTTACCGGACCCCTTACGCGTGGATTCTATCAATCCCGATTGGACTCTCCATAATCTCTGTGGTGTTTACGAAACAGCACTACATCCTCGATCTGATCACTGCCGTTCCGTTGGCCCTTCTTGCTTTTTTCTTGAGTCCATCCATTCAAGCATGGATTCATTGAGTCACGAGGGCACATCGCAAGACCCACGATCAATCCCTGCTCTCCTCCCTCCTTAAAAGGGCTGATGACACTGACTTGCTCAATCTGTTAAGCTCTTCCCTGGTTGTCATCTGGGGGTGAAGGAGAAGTAACTAATGAAACCGAGAGTGACAGTTCTTCTGGTAGCGCTTGTATTGGCTCTGACCAGTTCGTTGAGATCTCAGGAAAAACGGAACGAGCCGTCCCAGGGGGCTCCCAAGCTGGTTGTTGAATCGGTCACTCATGACTTTGGCCTGGTCAGGCCAGGGACTCCACTAAAGTATTCCTTCACGATTAAGAACCAGGGTACGGCCGATCTCTTGATCAACTCCGTCAGCCCGGGCTGAGGGTGCACTGCAAGCGACTTTGACAAAGTCGTGCCTCCCGGGAAGGAGGGCAAAATCACGTTGAGCGTCGAACATACAGAGGGCTATCGCGGTGAGATTATGAAGGGTGCCAGCGTGACCACCAACGATTCCACGTTCCCCACCTTTGGACTTTTCATGCGTGCCCAATTCGAGGAGGAAAAAAAATCGACTGAGTCCTCTCCACGCTGAAAGGCCACCGCGCAGGCCTTCGCGGTTTGGCTTGGCTTCAGAAGGATTGGAGGATGGACATGACCTGAGTCACTTGTATTGATCGATCCTTGAGCTTCTCCAGGCCATCCCCATTTTTAACCTCGGAACTGAGGGTATTGATTGGCGCTCGGGAGCAAAGTGTCAAGGCATGCGGCTCTGACTGCAGCGATAAGTCGGTGGTCTACATGAGCGGGGGAGTTTTTGTGAAGGATGTCAGGAGCGTAAAAATGGACCATGCCATGACCACAACGACATTTACACTGGACGGTTTTCGAATCACGAAAACACTGGGCGTGGTGCGAGGAATTACGGTTCGTTCCCGTTCCATTTTCGGCACGATTGGCGGGTCCCTGCAAACTCTTGTTGGGGGCAATATTTCCCTGTTCACCGACCTGTGTGAGAAGACCCGTGCCGAGGCTTTTGACATGATGGTTTCCCATGCCCAAGAGATCGGCGCCAATGCAGTCGTCGGAGTGCGATACGATGCCACCGAACTGCTGCAAGGCGTGACCGAAGTGTTGTGCTATGGGACCGCAGTCGTCGTGCGACCTGAAGCGTAGCCATTGACGGAACCCCAATCGTTGACCCGGGACTTCTGTCGCCTTTTGGGGTTTGAAAAAAAACAGAGGATGCAGGCCGAGCTCACAGTGAAGGGCGCACGGAACTGGTCCCCTGATGCAATCCGGAGGGTTTCTCCCACGTATGTCTTGTAGTTCAGGTCAAGTCATGTCGGCATGGCTCTTTGAACATGGCATTTCATCAGAATCCTGAGGCGGACAAAGGAGGCATCGCTCATGAGACTGTTGAAATTATTCCTTTTCTTGATCCTCGCTGCACTGCTCTCTGTATCAGTCCTCATGGGGAAGGCCGAATATACCAGGAAAGAGGGGAAACCCTGCAATTACTGCCATACCAAGGGCAAGGAACTCAATGAAGTGGGTAAATGCTATGAAAAAGCAAAGAACCTTGCCGATTGCAAGACTCCGGAACCCAAGCCCATCAAGGAGCCAAAATTGTGAAACCAGATGGACGATCGAATTCGTTATCTTGAAGTCCAAGGATGAGGATTGGCTCACGGCGTGGTTACCCAATCTGTTTTACCGAAAGTGAACCCGGGAGATGGCGATGGATAAGAAGCGATTGCTCGTTGTCGATGAAGAACCACAGATCGTGGAGTTTCTGCTTCAGACGTTCGGTCCTCAGTACGATGTGCGGGTCGCAAGGTCCGGGGAGGAAGCCATACGATTGGCTGTCCTCGAACACCCCAACTGTATCCTGCTCGATATCCAGATGCCTCAACTCGGGGGGTTCATGCTGTGCGAGATCCTCAAATCCATCAGGCAGACGAAGTTACTTCCCATCCTCTTCATGGGAGTGCAACCCCGGCACGAGGTTTGGGCGACTGCCCAGGAACTGGGGGCGCTGGATTATCTGGAAAAGCCTTTTTCAATTGCGAAGATTTCCGATGCCGTGACCTGTGCCATGCAGGTCGCGCCAGTCGAACGCCGCAGGAGCCCTCGCCTCTCCCTGAAGGTGCCCATCACTGTCCGCGGGAAAGATATCCACGGGAACAAGATCGAGGTCGCAGCGGAAACTGTGGATGTCACCCGGTATGGGGCCTTAATGAGACTGCCAGTTCAAATCCCGGTCGGAGAGGAGGTCGAAATCTGCCAGGCCTATCTGCCCGAATCAGGAGAGCTCGCAGTTCGGACCATGGCCCGCATCGCATGGAGTGACGAGGAAGGGGTCATTGGCCCTTATTGGCATGGGATGGAATTTGTGAGCCCCTCTTCACAATGGGTGGAGCGAAGGTAGCTGGCCAGTCGCATCCAATCGCATGGGGACATGGTTTCTTCCTTGCATGCTGATCCGTGAGGAGAGTCGAATTCTGGATTTCTGTCTGGGAACAGAGCTTAAGCAGCTTCCTGAATGAAGCAGAGCTCCCATTGGCCCGCCACCGCAGAGTTTTTCGATTTGGCAGGGGGTCACCCTCAGACACTCTCGGGGTCGGAGAGCATCTCAAGAGGAATGATTTGCATGGAACTCTCCGTTTTCGTTGTTGTTGTTCGGGTCTGACAGTTTGAGCAACCGCATCAGAAAACTGCGATCGAAGCATGACGCTCGGAGAAACTCTCATTTCCGCCTGGCAGCAATCACTCGGCGACGACAAATCGGCGATCGTCCTGGCGGGCGTCTCTTATCCGGTCACAATGTTTCTCAAGAAAAGACTCCGAAGCGTTGAGTTTGCTTATGAGACCCTTCACCTCGTAGGGATTGAACAAAACCCTGCCACGGGCTCGCAGTGGGCCGTGCTCGCCCGCGAGGGGAATCGGATCATGCAGTTCCGTTGCAAGGGACGTTATGTCGCAAATGTGTGCGAAGGCAAACTGTTGCGTTATCCCGCATGGCAGGGACTGAAACTCCCTGAATAATCCACGGTCACCCCCAAGTGCCTTCCCTCCTCTAAGTTTGTGAATTAATTCTCGTGACTTTCCCTTGGGAAGGATTTACACTTGAATTGGGGCAACCGCCCCGATCTCCCCTCGTCACGAGAAAGTGACCGCTTGGTCACAGGTGGCTTTTCATTGTCTTCCGACTGTATTGGAGGCTATGAGGTATTGGACTCACTTGCAAAACAGGAGGTGTCCTCTGAAGGACCATTGCAGCTTTTTTTCACGGCAAGATCATTAGATAGCCGGAGTGCATGATTTGAACGAGGAAGCGACTGCGGATCGGAGGACGGGTTCGATAGCACGTCTCTCTGGCCCCGGTCCTCCACAACCAGTGTTGGCAACCCTTCCCAAGGGGGGTGTTGATGCCAATATCATACATGCTCGACTCGGCGCGGCACCGGTTGCTTACGACGGTCAGTGGCCCCATCGTTTTTGAAGACATCCGCGATCATTTAGAGACCCTCCGCAAGGAGCAGAACCTTGGCTATGCGGAGTTGATTGATGCTCGCACTGCGACCACCTCGAAGCTTTCCTCAGCCGACATTTTGCGCTTGGCAGATCTGGCTCGGCCTGCGGTGGGCCAAAGGGCCTGCGGACCGCGGGCGGTGGTGGTGAATATTGAGGTGGCCTTTGGAATGGTCCGGATGCTCGGGACTCTGCTGACAGACCATAGCAATATAGAGGTCTTCCGAGGCCTTGAAGAGGCGGAGCAGTGGCTCGCAGGATTTCGGCCCGTCGAGGGTGCCTGAGAGAGCGTCCGTGCTGTCGCCCCGGATAGGAGGCGCGAAGCGACCCGAAAGACGCCGAGTCCGTTGCTTTACAGTTGTCCCTCATCTCTTGGAATAGGTCGATTGATTGAGCGGAGGTGCAGACCCATCGCCAGGGTCGATGGTATCCCTCTGGTCATTTCATCGGATTATCACTCCAAACCATTCACCCACCCCGGACCTTTCTCGGCTGCTATCCCTACTGTGTGAATCCATCGAGCCAAACGTTACTGCCTTTTCCACGCCTGCACCCGCCCACGCCTGAAAGTACGCTTCCATGTGGGATGCATCGCCGTCCCCTATCGCGGTCCCGAATTCCCAAGGGCAGAGAAAGACTTAAACTCAGCCAGGCAACAAACAGAGTTCGGTATGACGTACTGAAGCCCGATCACGTGGCGTTTTTGTTTTTGAGCACGCGAGTCGGCTCCCATTATGTTCGTCAGATCGATACCCTGCGCATCTCCGACCATCTGCCCGTCGTCGCAGAGTTTTATTTGGGAAAACAGTAACTGTACCCGAATGGTGGGTCGCTCACCTCCGGCGCTGGGTACTTTGTCGCTTATGAGAAGAGGTAATTTGGAAAGAGGTCCCTGCTGGCCTTAATTTGACCGCAAGATTCGGATAGAAAATAAAGGTTATTCTGAATTAGACTTTTCATATCAAGCGGGGTTTAGAGCGGTCAGAAAATTACATCCAGTGAGGTTCATTATCATGACATTTGATTTTCAAATCGTGGCTCTTCCACGTGAAAGCTTCGTGCACCTTTTCTCAATGAGTGACGCCGAGCTAGCAGCACAGGGCGCCCGACGACTGGTGGTGGATGAGAACCCTGGTTTTCCATGCAGAGTCAGTTTGATGGACGCCGCAATTGGTGAGAAGGTTATTCTCACCCCCTTTAAGCACCACGATGTTGATTCTCCGTATCAATCAGCAGGACCCATTTTCGTTTGTGAGGCAGCGCAAACTGCTAGGCCCGGGATCAACGAGATTCCTCTGATGTTTCATCACCGTCTTCTTTCCGTTCGGGCTTACAGCAAGAACGCGATGATGATAGGAGCCGAGGTTGTTGAAGGCCGGGCATTGGAAGAATCCATCAAGCATTTCTTCACCAATAGAGACATTGCCTATTTGCACCTGCACAACGCAGGGGCGGGTTGTTTCAATTGCCTGGTGCAGCGCGCTTAGCCGCTCGCTCCAGGAGATTATCTTCCTTATGCGTTGCCTTGGAGCGGACAGTTCGGATCCAATAGCGCCTCCCAGCTTGTTGGGCCTTTCATACCTTCCCACCGCGTCATCTGCGATGTTCCGTTCCATTTGTGAGATTCGTAATTCGCGTCCAACTTTAAGCTTGACAAACTGTATCATAGTATGAGACAGTGGTCGCATGATACAAATCGATCTTAACAATCCGGTGGCACTCGAAGAGCAAATCGCTGCCGCGCTTCGGCAAGCGTTGGCGCGCCGCGAAATCCGGCCGGGTGACGAACTGCCATCAGTGCGGCAGCTGGCCGGCGACCTCGGCGTCCATTGGAACACGGTGGCGCGCGCTTACAGGCGCTTGGCCGACGAAGCCTTGCTCATTGTCAGGCGCGGCAAGAGCGTCGTTGCCCAAGATCCAACGCCCCTGCCGTCCAAGGTCTCGCGGGCCAGAATGCACGACCGATTTGCCGAAGCCATCAGCACGGCCCTTCTGGGGGGTGTGTCGCATAAGCATATCGCAGGTGTCTTTCGTGAGACGCTTGCAGAATTCCAGGAGCAAACCAAATCATGAACACATTAGTTTTGGGACAACTCGCTATCGCGCTGGTCTCTGTGGGCACACCCTGGTTTGTTGTTCGAATTGCAGTGGAAGTGGCGAAGCGCCGCGCGCGGGCCGTCAATGGCGACTTTTTTGTGCCCCTTTCAGTCGAGGTTCTAGGCCGGGCGACGGTCGCCGCCGCGCTTCTGATCACCGTACCGGCCCTCTGGCGGACGCCGCCCTCAATTCTGGTGGGCCTGCTTGATGTTGCCGGCTTCGTGGTTTTGTCGGTTTTCGGGATGCGTGCCTTGGGTGACATCAACGCGGCAAACCGTTCAGATCGAGAAGTGTCGAATGCCACGAGGCTTGCCAGCCTCAGGCCACGACGAACCAGTCAATATCTGTCGCTTCCGTGGCGAGTACTCCCGTTCGCTGCGACCTCCCTCGGTGCGGTGCTTTTTGTTTACCGGCTGGGCTGGTTGCCGTCGTCAAACCGCCGTCTGCTGGTTCCCGTTGCGTTTGTGCTATTCGCACCGGTATTTCTATGGCTCTTCGAGACCTGGATGCGGGCGGAAGCGTGTGGGGGTCGGGTCGCTGTCGTCGCTGGCGACGAAAGTCGGATCAAGCACCGCGTGCGGGGAATCTATGCGCTCGAATCAATTGTGACGTTCGGCTTTATGGGCCTAAGCCATGCGCTGTTGAATCTCGATTGGTCGATGCACGGGGCGTGGGGTGTAGCGGGCGCCCTTGCTGGTGGCATACTGGGGGTGGTCGGATGTGCCTTGGCTGTCTCTTCCGACCTCGGAACACGTCGTTATCGCCCGGCAGATCTCGAGTCGTCGTGATTTGACCGCAAGACGGGAAAGATGAGGTCACATGTTTGCTAGCTGTGGCCCAAATGTCGACGATCCACGGTCGAGCGAAAAAATCGCATGAAACACGAGGGAATATTGCAAGTGGAATCATCCACTCCTTTGGGAGCCAGAGGGATGCAACCCCGTGCAGAATTCTCGGCCTGTCAGGAATTGGCCCAAAGCGCGCTGAAGCTTGACCCTGGACGCCCAAGGCGGGGTCCTTCAATCTTGTGACGTCCGTGCAAATTCTACTTTCCCTTCACTTCCCCACTGAATCTCAGTCTTCCCTTCCCAAGCCAATGGTCGCGAATGAATCTTCTGCCCATCCTTAATATCCTGTGAAATATCTTTCTTGAAAAAAAGGACGGTCCCGAGGGACCGTCCTTTTTCTTGCTGCGTCTTTGTGATTGGGAGTGCCGCGTGCTTGCACGGCACTCGCCAGCGTTGGCAGACATGCAAAGAACACATACCTGCGGCAACCGCTGCTGCTAATCAGCTTTGGCCGGCGGCCTTACTCATCTGGGAAAACGCTTCCCTGGCGCGTCGCTCCATTTCTTCAGGGGCCACATCTTCGACATGCTGGCCGAGCGCCCAACGATGGCCGAACGGATCGATCACCTGGCCATAGCGATCGCCCCAGAACTGGTTGCCGAGCGGCATGGCCACAGTCGCTCCCGCCGCCACGGCCCTGTTGAACAATGGGTCCACGTTTTCAGAGTAGAGGTTCAGCACCACGGTGGTGCTGCCGGCCGTCTTTGGAGCCGTGCAACCCGAACCCGGGAACTCGTCGGCGAGAAAAAGCTTCGAATCGCCGATCTTGATCTCGGCGTGCATCACCTTGCCGTCCGGGGTGTTGTGAACGCTCAGAATCTGCGCCCCGAACGCATTTTTGTAAAACTCCAACGCCTTGGTCCCGCCATTCACCACCAGGTGCGGGGTAATCGTATGCAATCCCTCGGGAATAGCCTTTACATTTCCTGCCATAGTGTTAACTCTCCTTTTCTATTTTTGAACAGTGGGTTAAGTCAGCTCGCTTGCTGACCAATCGAACAACGTTCAGCAGGTCATCTCAGCGGGGTACCCAGCCCGCCTCACTGATCGAAGGCTTTTTTTTGAGACCGCAATTCTATCCCTTTTCAAGATCCTCTGCAACCGGGCTTTTGTAACTTTTTCACCAGAAATTGTGTCGACAAGCGCAAAAACAAATCATCATTAGGAGCTCAGGAATAAAGGAAGCTAAGAACTTCAATATCATGAGAATCTGATGGGTCCCCTGTGGCAGGCATTCGCCAGACGATCGATCCACCGTTTTCCTGGGCTCCAGATAAGATCCGGTTTTTGTTCCGGCCCGTTCGGATTTGGCTTCATCGCACCTCCGCAAATGGGGCCAGGGTCATCAAGGGTATCAATTCCCTACCGGGCATATCTTCCGCGCGAGCTTGCCTCTGTCGAACGGCCTGATTTGACGACAATCAAATCGTAAGTGGCGAACATGCAGGCACTCCCGTGGAGCAATTCGCTGTCAAAACTCTTTAGAAATGTCCTCATGGTTAACTCTTTAG
>JBAVHJ010000418.1:0-2969 GCA_049685715.1 Terriglobia bacterium
GCATCCCCGGGAGCCTCTTCTTGCCTGCCAATTCCTCCCCCGTTTGAAGGATGTTCGACTTCGCAAAATTCTGGAAGAACCCCCACGACCCGTACTTTTCCTTCAGTGCCGGCAACACGGCGTCGACCAGCGCATCGCCTGTCTTCCCCTCCGACCGGGCTTTCGTGACGGCGTCCCGCAACCCTGCCAGGTAATCGCGGAACGTGCCCACGTCGGCCGCCGTCGCTACTTCTCCATGGCCGGGTACAAAGATGGCCCCGGCATACTCTTTGGCAAGCCGGTCAAGAGTCTCGATCCACACCCCGGTGGATGCATCAATTAGATTCGGGAGGTGGGTCTTCCACAGCAAATCACCGCAAAATACTACCTCGCCCTGGGGAGTGGCGTCGGGCACCGACACGATGGAATCACTTCCTGTGTGACCGGGTAAGTGCCGGACCACCAGTCGACGGGCGCCGAGAAACAACTCGATTCCATCCTCGTAAATCACCGTCGGCACCGCGATCGATTCCACCCGTGTTTTCTGCTCCGGTTTCGGATTCGGGCCGAAAAACTTCAGGTTTTCGGTTTGCGTCCAGGCGCGCACATTGCGGTGCGCGACAATCGTTGCGCCTTCGGCCACAAAGACGCTGTTCCCGCCGGTGTGGTCGAGATGATAGTGCGTGTTCACAACAAACCGCACCGGCAGTTTCGTCACCTTCCGAATTTCGGCCAACAGGTCGCGCGCTGCGTCCGGGCTCGTGAATGTGTCGATCACCGCAACGGCGTCGTCACCGACCACGAACCCTGAGTTTCCGTCACGGGCCGCTATCACCGCGTAGACGCCTTCCGCAATCTTGTGCACGAGGTAGGGAGGCGCCTTGGCCTGCTCCTGGGGCGCGAGTGTGGCCCCGCCACTATAAAGATTGGAAGAAGAGAAGGGAACGATCAGAAAAAAAATCGCGGCAGCACAGAGAGATTTGATTCGCATGCAATCATTCTAGCACGCTGTGGAAGTGCCCCGAAAGAAGTCGTTCGCGCCGGGTACCGCTTGACGTGCGGACCAATGGGGTCAGTTCCCCCTGGCGCTTACTTTTTAAATTGAGCTGTGGATTAATTCTTTTCCCTGAAGGGGAAGCCTTCAATAGCCCAGGGTTGCCTCTTGGGCAACCCTGGGTTTAGGATTTTTAATTGATTCATGGGTTACCCTGAAAGGGTTCATTTAAATCAGGAATTTTATCCGATCACGTGAGGACAAGCTCAGAGGAGCCTAGTCTGCGGCAACTGGGCGCGTCGACTTGGGTTATCAATAATATCTTTTCCAGGACTGAGTTGGATCGGCATATCAAGGCTCTTATCTAAGTGCCGTTCGGCTCAGCACCGAATTGGCCTCAGATAGGGAGTCTGTGCCGATGGAGTTGCTTGCAACGGCTGCCTCAGGGGCTCTGCGATTCCATTCAATCATCACACCGATCGTCCGCTTTGACCGGCGTTTTCCGTCCGATACTCCGCTGGAATTTTGTACTTGCTTCGGGTGAGCGATTTGGTTAGTATTTGGTTCTATCTCAAACAAACGAGCAAAATCGGTAGTAAATCTGCCGGTTTTCTGATTTTTTGGCCCCGGGCCAAGATTTCCAATCATCGGCCAAATTCTCAGAGGAAAGGAAGCGAGTATGGAAGGAGCTGTACAAAGAGGATCATCAAAGCTAGGTACGTTGTCCGTTGAGGACCTTCATAAGGCCATTGGGCTGGCGCGCACTTCCTATAAGATCGAGCGCTGGTGGAAGTACGGTCAGCCACAGATTGACCGCATTGAGGCCACCTTGAACGTGACAAACGTTGCTGACGCAGGCTCGCTCATCGATAGCCTGATCGCCAAATCTGGAGCCGAACTTCAAATCAATCTGGACGTATTTCCATACGGTATTCCAGTCGTTGACGGCGTCCGCCTTGAAGTGAACATCAACCCGGCCATTCGTTAACCTGTCTCTCCAGGTCCCGCCTTTGGTCACATCCCGGGGCGGGACTTTTTCTCATGGCGCAAATTGCAGGTCCCACTGGTCAATATCGTGTGATACAGATCCACCCGCTCTTGAAGTGCAATCTGCGTTGCCTGCACTGTTACTCTATCTCCAGCCCGGAACAACCCCAGGCACTCTCCGTGGACCGGATTCTCCCGGCCTTGGAGCTTTTGCGCCGCGAGGGGTTCAACGCGGTGGGCATCTCGGGCGGAGAGCCTCTGCTTTATGCCGGGTTGCCTGGCCTTCTTGAGCACGCACGGAAGCTAGGGATGATCACGACGGTGACCACCAATGCGATGCTCGTGAACGAGCGCCGCGCGGAAATGCTGAGCCGGGGCGCGAACCTGGTGGCCGTGAGTCTCGATGGCCCGCCCGAAACCCACAACCTGATGCGAGCCCACCCTCGGGCCTTTGAGCTGATGGAAGCGGGGGTTGACCATCTGAAACACGCCAGCATACCGTTCGGATTCATTTTCACCCTTACCTTTCACAATCTGCACGAGCTGAGTTGGATCGCAGACTACGCCGTCTCCCGGGGCGCCGGCCTGTTGCAGGTTCATCCCTTGGAGGAAGTCGGGCGCGCCACCGATGAGCTTGCCGGCAGTGCCCCCGATTCCCTGGAGTTGGCTCGGGCCTTCGTGGAGGTTGCGCGCCTGCAGAAGCAGTATGTCGGCCGCATCACCATCCAGTTCGACGTCGCCGACTTGGAGGTCCTGTGTGCCAACCCCGAGCGAGGCTACGCTGTGGAACTCCCCGATTCATGCGGGATGGGGGATGCTCAGAACTCTCGGCTGGCGGACCTCATTGCCCCCATCATTATTGAAGCAGACGGCGCCTTGGTGCCGATCCAATACAACTTCTCTCGATCTTACGAAATCGGGAATATTCATGCTCCTTGCCTGGAAGAACAGTTGGCAACCTGGAAAGAGAAGACCTTTCCCCGGTTTCTGGCGCTCTGCCGCAATGTTC
>JBAVHJ010000419.1:0-4048 GCA_049685715.1 Terriglobia bacterium
TAAGGATACTACGGGACGTTGTCGATTGGGCTGCCAAACTGGGCCGCCGCCGTAGTCTCGAGAGCTTTTGGTGATTTGTTTCTTGTCCGAAGGCCACTGAATGTTACTCGGCGGATTATATCAAAGATGGTTCAGCCCTCGGTGGATCGGTAATAGATTCTGTTCTCTGTTGCATATCTCTGATTCACCCCTTCAAAAAAAGTGGGTGATGAAGAATTCCAAAAATGGAAGACTCTCCACCAATTCTTGTATTATCCCCAAAAATCAACTTCAGTTTTGTTCTGCCATAACGACCACGATAGTATTCTTTCTTATTTATTTTGAGAAGATTACGTGGTCCCTCCTTCCGGAAACAGGGAATGGCATGAAAAATGATTATCAAGGAGCATAAACAAAAGGGCAGAGATTGATTCTTTACTCCAGTTCTGTAGGATCGGGTTCTTTCGTCATGATGGGACACACTTTCGATGAGGCCGGACCGCTTAATGGTGTGTCGGTTTGTTTTTGGCCGGTCACTTGGTCGGGCCAGCGTTGCTGGCAATCCCCTTCGGTTGTCTGTTTGGCAATGGCCTGTTGACATAACATAAGGTCGATCATTAGAATCGCGAAAGAACCGCGAATCATCCGTTGTATCAAAGCCAAGGTTCTTCCTTCTCCACGAAGTATGGGCTTAGGTCGATGCGGATTGATCTTTACGAATCATATTCCCATGCAGTAGAAAGCGCTGTCTTTCAGAAATACTAGATAGTTGGATTTAATGTCGGAGGGGTTGATCCACTTCCATCCGACAATTGGTCCAAATCATCGTCGAAACGCAAAATCATCGAGGCATATTACCCATCTTTAGGAGGTGTTCCATGAACCGACGGACGTTGATAGTATTACTGGCGCTGGTTTTCTTGTTGAGTTGCACCACTATCAACCAGGCTCAAACTGACACTGCACGACTTCAAGGAACCATAACTGACGCCCAAGGCGCGGTCGTAAACGGGGCTTCTATTACCGTGACCAATGTGGGCACCGGACGCTCTGTCACGGTTGAGAGCGGTGGTGCTGGTGATTACTCGGTGCCGGCTCTGCCTCCCGGACATTACAAAGTCGAAGTCAAGTTGCAGGGCTTCAAGACGGTGACTCAAGAGATCACCCTCCAGGTTTCGCAGATAGCCCCTCTGAGCTTTCAACTTCAACCCGGCGACATTGCGACAAGCGTCGAGGTGACGTCCGATGTTCCCCTCGTTGAAAGTGCCAGTTCCGCCATCAGCGATGTGGTGGTGGGTCGACAAGTCACTGAACTCCCGCTCAACGGCCGCAACTTCACGCAATTGGCCACCCTGGTTCCCGGAGTGACTCGTGGCGTGATCGACGGCGATGCCTCAGGAGGTCGAGGAAACACAGAGACCTTCCGCTATAGCAATGTGGGAGGGGCGTCGCTCTCGGTGAACGGTCTGCGCCCGCAAGCCAACAACTTTATCCTGGACGGCATCGACAACAACGAATCGCTGGTCAACACCATCATCTTCTTTCCGCCCGCAGATGCCATCGAAGAGTTCCGGGTCGATACCAGTATTGCTCCCTCGGAATTCGGCCGCGCCGGGGGTGGTGTGGTCAGCACAACCATTAAATCGGGCACCAACTCCCTTCACGGTACGGCCTTTGAATTTCTGCGAAACGATAGTTTGGATGCGACCCGGACCTTCATCCGGGCGAATTGTTCCCCCACCCAGGACTGCAAGAGCGAGTTTCGCCGGAATCAATTCGGCGGGACGATTGGCGGCCCCATTATCAAAGATAAGCTGTTCTTCTTCTTCGATTATCAAGGGCTCCGCCAGTTCCTCCCCCTGGGATTGGACCGTGCCACGGTACCCACTCCTAAAATGCGAAACGGAGATTTCTCGGAGTTGCTTCCTGGAACTCAAATTTTCGATCCGCTGACTGGTCAACCTTTCTCAGGGAATATCATTCCCACGAACCGTATTAACTCTGTCGGACAGAAATATCTAAATGCTTACCCTCTGCCGAACGCTCCCGGGATACTTCAGAATTTCCTGGTCACGCGCAATCAGACACAGCATTTCAACGACTTTGACGCCCGCGTCGACTGGGTTTTAGGAGCGAGGGACAGTATGTTCGGTCGCTTTAGTTATGGACAGGACAACTCAGTGACCAGTTCACGGCTGCCCGCGCTCCCGGCCGGTTTCGGCTCCGGCTCGAACTTCAGTGACCCGAGAGGTGTTGCCCTCAACGAAACGCATACCTTCTCTCCCACCTTGATCAACGAATTCCGGTTCGGATATATTCGCACTCGGTACGGCTTTGTCCCCCCATTTCAAGACCAGCAGATCTCTTCCAACCTGGGCATTCCGAACGCCAACACCAGCTCCCTGCTGGGGGGCGGCGCTCTCATCGGAGGCTTCAACAATCAGATCGAGTTCACGGGAGATTTCGGTCCCTTTCTGGTTCCACAGAACAGCTTCCAGTATTCGGATACTCTGTCGTGGGTCAAGGGAGGTCACAACGTGAAGTTTGGCGCCAGTATCATCCGCCGCCAGGTGAACCTCTTTCGCCCGAACCGCGGTAAGGGCTTCTTTGTTCTATTCGGGAACGGCGGGGGCTCGAGCCCCACTCATTACGAAGTGTCCGACCTTCTGGCCGGCTTTGTACAACAGTACGATATCGGGCCGCCGTTCGGCATGGTGGGAACCCGCAACTGGGAGACGGGCTACTTCGTCCAGGACGACTGGAAGGTCAGCCGCCGCCTCACTCTAAACCTCGGACTCCGTTATGA
Source organism: Terriglobia bacterium (assembly GCA_049685715.1). GTDB lineage: Bacteria > Acidobacteriota > Terriglobia > JAIQFV01 > JAIQFV01 > JAIQFV01. The sequence continues at coordinate 2,786 of JBAVHJ010000419.1, forward strand.
CTTGTATACGTGGCCCGTTGAAGTCGCTGACCGCCAGGCCAACTTCGATATCGCAACAGGTAAGCTTCTGCTGGCAGGTCAAGGGGGCGCATCCCGTAGCTTCGTCCCCACCGACAAGAACAACTTTGCTCCGCGCGTCGGATTTGCTTACGACCTGACCGGGCAGGGCAAGATGGTGGTTCGGGGCGGGTACGGTATTTTCTACTTTGTGGACCGGGGGGGTATCGACAATCAGTTAGCACAAAATCCACCCTTCAGCGGATTCTCTTCCTTCCAATTCAGCAACGGATTCCGCATTGCACTCTCCGGCCAGGCTCCCTTGAATAGCAATAATTCGGGCCTTGCCACCGGACCCTTGCCTCAAGGCGATGTGAACAACGTCAATCTGAACAATCCCCAGAACGTTACCGTTTTCGAAGCCCTGCCCAGCAATCGAAATGCTTACGTCCAGGAGTGGAACCTGCAAGTCCAGCGAGAGTTGGGCGCCAACACGGCGGTTTCCGCCTCTTACGTGGGAACCAAGGGAACCCGGCTGACGACCTACTACAACTTCAATCGCCAGTTTTACAACGCTCCTGACGGAACGCGAAATTTCCCGAGCCTGGCAAACGTAAACGTTCAGGACACCAGCGGCAACTCGATTTATCATTCCTTGCAAGCGCGCCTCGAACATCGATTCACGGCTGGCTGGCAGTTCACCATGGCCTACACGTGGGCGCATGCCATCGACGACTCGCCCGGCGCCTTCGACCAGGGAAACGGCAATGCTGTGGATTTCAGAAACCTTCGGTTAGAGCGCGGCAATTCGAGTCTGGATGTCCGGCAACGCTTCACCTTCAGTACGCTTTACGAACTGCCCTTCGGCCGGGGAAAAACGTATGGTCACGACTGGCCGGGCGCTGTCGATGCCTTTCTGGGAGGATGGCAGGTCAACGGAATTCTCACCTTCCAAAGTGGTTTGCCGTTTGACCTGACTGCACAAGGGAACCCGAATACTCATCCCGATCAGCTTCGTGAGCCGAACAATCAATTCACTACGGGTCAGTATTTTGATGTCTCGGCTTTTGCCCAACCGCCCAACAACTCGGCCAATGTGAGACTTCGACCGGGGAACGTTGCGCGAAACCTTTTCACGGGACCGGGGACCAGCAACCTTGACCTTTCCCTCTTTAAGAACTTCAAGTTCAAAGAGCGCTTCGTGACTCAGTTCCGCGCGGAGTTCTATAACTTCACCAACACGCCGCAATTTGCCCAACCCAATGG